>DATISD010000551.1:0-3506 GCA_035469005.1 Pyrinomonadaceae bacterium
GACGCTGGAGTTTCTCCTTCATGTTCATTATCGAACCCATTCAGATGAAACACTGGCCATCATCACTGAAACGTGTCGCAAGATGGCCGAAGGCGGGATGTACGATCAACTTGGGGGCGGATTTCATCGCTACTCGGTAGATGCGAAATGGCTCGTGCCCCATTTCGAAAAAATGCTTTACGACAACGCTCTTCTTTCGCGACTTTATTTACACGTCTACCAGGTTACTCACGATGAATTCTATCGTCGTATCGCCGAAGAGATTTTGGATTACGTTCGGCGCGAGATGACCGATTCGAGCGGCGGCTTCTATTCGAGCCAGGACGCCGACTCTGAAGGTGAAGAAGGCAAATTCTTTGTCTGGTCGCGCCGGGAAATAATCGATGCGTTGGGCGAATCCGATGGCGCGATCTTTTCTGATTACTATGACGTTACCGATCAAGGCAATTTTGAAGGGCAAAACATCCTTCACGTTAAGAATTCAATCGAGGCCGTTGCTTCAAAACACGACGTTTCGATTGAGCGGGCGCGCGAAATAATTGAAACAGGCCGCCGCGCGTTATTCGACATTCGCGAAAGTCGAGTCAAGCCGGGCCGGGACGAAAAGATTCTCACCGCGTGGAACGGGTTGATGCTCGCCAGCTTTGCAGAAGCATCAGCCCTCCTCGATCGAGCCGACTATGGCGAAGTCGCACGCGCGAACGCAAAGTTTCTACTTTCGCACCTTAAGAAAGAAGGGCTGCTGCTTCGCACGTACAAAGCCGGCGAATCCAAGTTGAATGCGTACCTTGAAGATTATGCGAACCTGGTACACGGCCTGATCGCCCTGTACGAGTCAACCGGCGAACTCGAGTGGTTTCAAAACGCGCTTCAGCTTACCGACAAGATGATCGAACAGTTTTGGGATGATGAAGCCGGCGGATTCTTTTTTACGGGGAAGAGTCACGAACAGTTGATCGTGCGCTCAAAAGAATGGCTCGATAACGCCACGCCATCAGGTAATTCGGTTGCCGCGTTTTCACTCCTGCGGCTTGCGCTCCTGACCGCGAACGAAGACTATCGCAGGCGAGCTACGACTATCCTCCGATTGATGGCCGATCAGATTAGGAGGTATCCGTCGGCCTTCGGCTTCGCCCTCACGGCTTTGGATTTCTACCTTTCTTCACCGCTCGAGGTGGCAATCGTCGGCGCGCGCTCAGATACCCGCTTGAGCGCCTTAATCCAAGCCTTCTGGCATCAATATCTGCCAAATCGTGTGCTGGCATTGTGCTCGACATCTTTTGATGACGCGGTTTCTCGCATTCCTCTTTTGGAAGGCCGCAATACGCTCGAAACGCAGCCGACAGCGTTTGTCTGCGAAGGATACGCCTGCAAGAGCCCTGCCCTGTCGAGCGACGAACTGGCCAAACAACTCATCCTGAAATGACCGCAGCTGCACATTCTCCCGGCACCCAACGAACACTAAACTCCGAAAATCTCAAACGATTCAACTAGAAAAGCGTTGACTTAGCTGAGCTTCGCCGTTATTCTGGGTGTGGCCAACAATGTTGGTCATTGCTGCGCTTGCATCAACAGCGCGACTAATCGCTAACATTTCCAATCCTCAGTAAGGTCCCCTCCCGAACTATCGCCAAAGCAAAATATGCTCAAGCTTAATTGGAAGAGTCTGCTGTTGTTGACGGCTGTCGTCACGGTCGGCGCACTTGTTCTGGTCGGCGGAATTTTGACTACACTGCGCCTTCCTTTGCTCGGCTGGACCGGCCTGGCCCCGGTCGTGATTCTCACCGTCATCACTCTGATTTCGAGCTGGTTCACTGTTCCCGTGACGAACGTCGATGGATCGAGCCAGAGCAACAAATCAATCGCTGATGCCTTCATTTTTCTTGCGGTCATGATGTATTCCATGGCGCCGGTGAATAACTTCGGTCCCGCCATCATTCTGGCCGCAGTTGTCGGTCTCATCTCGTCGTTGTCTGTATCGGGACGTTGGGCCACGATTTTTGCTATCGGCAATTCGGTAATTTCGACTTTCGTCGCCTCGCTGGTTTATCGAGAAATGCTCCTGGCGCTGGCGGGGGGTGCAGCTTCCGCGGGGAATGACGGTCCCGTACTGTACATGTTGCTGTTCCCACTTTGTGTCTTTGGACTCGTCCACTACGCTCTAAGCACATTTGGAAATGTCGTATTCAGTTCGCTTTGCCTGGGTAAAGGCCGAGGGGTCGTCTCGCAGGAAAGTTTGGTGTGGACTCTCATAACCCAGGTTGCGAACGTCACCTCGGCGGCATTGTTTTATTCGGCGATTCACGGCGCCGGCATTCCTTTCCTGTTCGTCGGCGGATTGATTATCGGTTTAGTTCATTTGCTCTACCGCTTCAACGAAAAACGAGTCAGCGAAGTTAGCCGTTCACAAAGCGAGAAGCTCAAGTACATCGAAGACATTGCCGAGCTTCACATGAACACGATCGAATCGCTGGCTATTGCGATCGATGCAAAGGACCAGACAACCCACGGACATGTGCGACGAACTCAAATCTACGCGACCGAAATGGGCAAACTGCTGAAGGTGTCTGAGTCTGAGTTGCGAGCACTCGTGGCCGGGGCTTTGCTACATGACATCGGCAAACTCGCGGTGCCCGAATACATTCTGAATAAGCCTGGCAAACTAACAGAGGCCGAATTCGCCAAGATGAAGATTCATCCGACGGTAGGCGGCGACATCCTGAAGCGGGTCAAGTTCCCTTACCCAGTCGAAGATATCGTTCGGTATCACCATGAGAAATGGGACGGTAGCGGCTATCCCAGAGGGCTAAGGGCCGAACAAATTCCTCTGGTGGCACGAATTATTTCCGTGGTCGATTTCTATGACGCGACCCGTTGCGATCGCCCTTACCGCAAGGGAATGAAACGTGAAGATTCCCTCGCGCTGCTGCAAAAGATGTCCGGCATCTCTTTCGACCCGAAGGTGGTTGAGATCTTTATCGAGCGTGTCACCGAGTTCGATCAGTTGATCGGTCGTGAGGATATTCAAGAGCAAGTCGCTTCTGAGAATATCGATTTCTTAAACAAGGCCCGACCCGACGCTGGTCTGGCCTCTGATGTTCTGGGATCGCCGGACCGCGAAACGGGCTTCCGCTCAATCACCGAGGCCCAACGTGAAGTCTTTGCGCTGCATGAAATCGCCCAGACCATTGGGTCTTCGCTGAACATGCACGACACTGTCACGCTGGTGTCGAATAAATTGCGGGCCATCGTGCCTTTTGACACTTGTACGATTTTTATCGTCGATGATCGTTCAGGCAAAGCAGTCGCTAAGCATGCCGTCGGCGAACATGCGAACCTCTTCAAGATGAGACGCCTGAATGTCGGTGATGGAATTACCGGTTGGGTAATCGCCAATTCACGCTCGATGTGCAACTCATCGCCGGAACTCGATTTAGCCGGCCTGCCAGATGAAATTGCGCGCAGCTTCCGCGGCATTTTGGTTTCGCCGCTCATTCGTGAAGACG
>DATISD010000552.1:0-2297 GCA_035469005.1 Pyrinomonadaceae bacterium
GTCTAAAGTCGGGCCGCTTTCATTTTTTTGCTTCCTAATTACAATTTTCAGCTTCCCGAGCTGGTCACTTGAGCTCTTTCGCCTTAACCAGCCAGACGAGCTTTCCCACTCCCGCCGTCAGTTCGCTCCACTTTTCCAGTCTCAGTTGAGTACAAGCCAACGAGGCAGTCGGCATCGGAAGCGATTCACCCGTCAGCGCCGCCAGCAGCTCTTCAAAGCCCGGATTGTGGCCGACCATCATCGCGGTATTAATGCTATCTGCAAACCCGGCTACGATTTCGAACAGTCGTTGCACACTGGCTTCATAGACTCGCTCGTCGAAAGTAATGAGGCTGGACAATCCGGCCGCTTCACAAACCAGGGTGGTTGTCTCTTTGGCTCGCACAGCGGGAGAGCTCAGGATCAAGTCAGGCCGGATCTTTTCTTTTAGCAGATAGGCGCCGAGCCTGGGCGCAGCCTTTAATCCTCGTTTATTGAGAGGGCGATCGAAATCTTTCAGGCCCGGATCGTCCCAACTCGATTTGGCATGTCGAAGGAGATATAGCGTTTTCATCTTAAGTCTTCACCTTCTGAGTGAAATCACCTGAGCTCGCAACTGTACAGGAATATCTCACGGCAAATCGCCGAGGCGCAAAGAACGCAAAGATGAAGTAATGGGTTAATTGTGTGAAGAGAGATGCGAATCGTGAAGCGGGCCTTAGCCCGACCGTAAGGGAGGGCTCATTTGCGCCAATTCGGAGCCCTCCCTCACGGTCGGGCTAACGCCCCGTCTGAGACCTGCTATCAAACGTTCCCGTCTTAGACCTGTTATCAGACGTTAAAGGCTAAGGCGTGCCCGCTGGCCTCAAAATTCACATGGCTGTAACATGCCGGTGTCAGAATTCCAGAATCTATGATCTCTTACGGTTATCACCGGTACCCCGGCAGGCTATTTGTAGTTGAAGGCACGGACGGCAGTGGCAAATCGACTCAGCTTCAATTGCTTTATCAGTGGTTAAAGGCCGAAGGTTACGCAGTCTTCTTCTCTGAGTGGAATTCTTCACCGCTGGTGAAAGATACAACCCGCCGCGCCAAGAAGCGTCGCTTGTTCACTCCTACGACATTCTCGCTCCTGCATGCGACCGACTTTGCCGACCGCACTGAGCGCGACATCATCCCGCCGCTGAAGGCCGGCGCGATCGTGCTGGCCGATCGTTATATCTACACCGCCTTCGCTCGCGACGTGGCTCGTGGCTGCGACCGCGCCTGGGTGCGCGAGCTTTACAAATTTGCGGTCAAGCCGACGGCGGCGTTTTTCTTTCGCGCGCCCCTGGATATCGCGATCGATCGAATCGCTGCCGCGCGACCGGCGCTAAAGTTTTACGAAGCCGGCATGGATATGGACTGGTCGCACGACGAGGAAGAAAGCTTCAAGATTTTTCAGGGCAAGATTCTCCAGGAATACGATCACATGGTGAGCGAATTTGGCTTGACGGTGATCGATGGCACGCTGCCAATTCAAGTGCAGCAGCGACAGATGAGAGAGATTGTGAGCCGCTACCTGAAAGAAAAACTCAAAGAGAGGTTGGCGCTGGCGAAATGAAAGAGATGCAGTTCTACGGCACCGCGCTTCCAAATGTCGAGATTGAACCGTACGCCGGCAAGCTGATCGTAATTGAGGGAACCGACGGCGTGGGCCGCTCAACCCACGTGGCGTTGCTGCGCACGTGGCTGGAATCAATCGGTCACGCTGTGCTCGATACCGGCATGACCCGATCAATTTTAGCGGGCCGCGGTATCAAGAATGCTCGCCGCGGTCACACGCTGGGCCGTCTGACCATGCAACTTTATTACGCCACGGATTTCGCCGATCGCCTCGAGAATCAAATGCTGCCGGCGTTGCGTGCGGGGTTCATCGTGCTCACGGATCGTTACATTTACTCAGCGATCGCGCGGGCAGTCGTGCGCGGCGCCGATCCTGAATGGGTCCGTAATACTTACGGCATTGCGCTGGTGCCCGACGCGGTTTTTTATCTTCGCATTAGGTCGGCGGAAGAATTGGCGGCGCGCGTGCTGGCTTCAGGGCGCGGATTTGATTATTGGGAATCAGGCATGGACCTGGGGCTGGGGAATGATTACTACGACAGCTTCACTGCGTATCAAAAATTGCTGCTCAAAGAATTCGATCGCATGACCGGCGAGTACGGTTTCCGCGTAATCGATGCCAGCCGGTCTGTCCGCCGTGTGGCTAATGAATTGCGCCGAAGGATTAGTAGAGTCATCGAAGACAAAACTGTCGAGCGCGACTCTGCTGCGGG
>DATISD010000553.1:0-4562 GCA_035469005.1 Pyrinomonadaceae bacterium
GTCATGATCTCCATCCAATTCCGGAGGGTTGCCGTTTCTGCCGCGTCCGGATGCATGCGCTCCAATTTCTTCAGCTGTCGAAGCGTTTCGTCCTCGGCCGGTTTGGGCATCTTTGCCGCTTCAATCTTCTCCCGGAACTGCTGCACTTCTTCAGCGAGTTCGTTTCCTTCGCCCAGTTCTGTTTGGATAGCTTTCATTTGTTGGCGGAGATAGAACTCGCGTTGCGAGCGATCGATGTCGGCGCGCGCCTGGGTATTGATTTCCTGCTGGACAGTTAGTACTTCGATCTCTTTGTTCAGCAGTTCGTTAACCCTTCTCAGACGCGAGGTCGTGTCGGCGATCTCCAGAACAGACTGCGCATCTTCGACTTTCAATTCGAGATTGGAAGCGGAAAGATCCCCGAGGCGCCCGGCGTCATCGAGGTTCGCGATTATGGCCATCACCTCAGGCGAGATGTTCTTGCCAAGGTTTGCTGCTTTTTCCATTGACCCGCGCACGTTGCGCATCAACGCTTCAACTTCCAGCGAGCGCTCAGGCGCAGCCTCTTCGGGCAACACCTGCAACTTCGCGTGCAGGCAGTCGCCTTCAGAATTCACAGATTCAACGCGCGCCCGCGATACCCCCTGAACGAGAATCCGAATGCGGCCGTCCGGCAATTTCAGCATTCTCATAATCACGGCGACCGTGCCGACCTTGTAGAGATCGTTCTGTTGAGGCTCTTCCTTATCGAGATCCTTCTGACAAGTGAGCAGGATCATGCGATGTTCGCCTAAGGCTTCGTCGACAGCGCGGATGGATTTTTCGCGTGAGACAAAGAGCGGCACGATCATGAACGGATAGATCACGATGTCGCGCAACGGAAGCAGCGGCAGCTCTTCCGGGATTTGTAGTTGTAGCTCGGCCTCAGCCGGTTCCATCGCCAGGGAATCTTCTTGATTTACGTTGTCTGCCATGTTCTCTGTAAGCGTGCACCTCAGGTTTCGATTTCGTTAATTGGAATTCTGTATTCGGAGCCGCGACGATCCTTAATCTTCGGTAAATGAATCAATAGCACGCCGTTTTTCAGGTCAGCCTTTGTATCTTTGATGCTGATTGTCCAACGTAACGGTACCACGCGACGGAAGCGCCCGTAATTACGTTCTGAGCACAAGTGCGAAATAATTCGTTGACGAACGCCGCGCTTCTTCTTCTCTCCATAAATGCGGATCTTGTCGGTATTCAGAGCGATCCGAATTTGATTTGCGCTTACGCCGGGGACTTCGATGCGAATGCAGATCGCGTCGGCTGTTTCACAAACGTCGACGGCCGGTGTCCAGGCGCCTGCGAGCGGCGTAGACTCCGCTTCCGCCGCCTCGTGCAAAACTGAGTACAGCTTGCCAATCCGTTCAGTCAGGCGCTTTAACTCGATCCGTTCGAGGCCCGCTGCGCCGACGCTCTTTACCATTCTTTTCTTTATACTTTCCTCGACCCCGCTTAACTACGACCAGCGCGCGCCCGCACCAATGTCTTCAACTCTGTCATAAATTCGGAAACGTCTTCAAATTCGAGGTACACCGACGCAAACCTTACATAGGCGACCTTGTCGAGCTCTTTGAGCCGGCGCATGATCAATTCACCTATCTTGCTCGTGGGCCGCTCGCTCTCGGATGACTCTTGCACATACTTTTCGACGGCGTTCACAATGCTGTCGAGCTTTGAAGACGGCACTGGCCGCTTCTCACACGCTCGCAAAAGCCCGGCCATAACCTTGTTGCGATCGAAGGCCTCGCGACGGCCGTCTTTCTTAATCACCATGTAAGGTATTTCGTCAATTCGTTCATACGACGTGAACCTACGTTCGCATTTCAGACATTCGCGCCGCCGGCGGATGGCGTCACCTTCGCGGGATTCGCGCGAATCGACAACTTTGTCTTCCAGGAAACCACAGAAGGGGCATTTCATCGTCTTTTACCTCGCTTCGGAAGTGGGGGAATCCGCTTCAAAGATTCAACTACTCTCAGCCATCGCCACGTCTTCGTCTTCGACTGCGTGTTCGACGGCCTTAACTGAAATTAAAGCTCTCAATCTCGTCATGTTTATTTCGCCACGCAAAAAGTAGAACAGCCCAACCAGCGCAGCCGGCGCAAAATCGATAAGATGGATAATGATTGCGACTGCGGCCGCTTGTTCTTTTCCGACGCCTAACCACACAAGCGCTGCTCCGGTCGCAGCATGAAAAGCCCCAGCCGCACCTCCCGGCGTGGGTACCGCCGAGCCGACCATCGACCAACCCAGCACAATGAAAACTTGCGACCAACCAAACGAAATTCCAAACGCCTTGTATACCAGCAGATTTGCCAGCGCGACCGACCCCCATAGAAGCAACGACCAGAAGATAGTGATAGCCAGCAGTCGAATATCGGATAAAACGCTCAACGCCGTGGCAAGTTGATCGAGCGTACTTATCACCGCATGTTTTATTCTGGTTCCAACCCGTGACCGCACTGTGATTCGTCCGTCAAGCCACGCGATAGATGTTTGTGAGTGTCGTTTGAACCAAATCAGGAGCGCAACGGCGGCCAACCCCGCTCCGAGAAACCCGAATCCGACAATGCGCACCAGTCGAAGCTCCGCTTGCGAGCCTTCGACGGGCTTCAGCCATAACAAATTCACGGCAAAAATCAGAACGACGGTAACTGTGTCGTACAGCCGCTCAATCAGGATGGTCACGAACGAGGCAGCCGGCCGTACGCGGTGATCGCGCATTGGTAAAACGACCGGCCGAACGATTTCGCCGGCTCGACCGATTAGCAGAACCGCACCGAAACCGACACAAGTAGCAACCCAGACCTCGCGCAGACTCGCCTGCGTCAGCGGCTTGAGCAAAGCCTGCCAGCGGATAGCTCGCCAGAGATACGCAATCAATATGATTACCGCAGCCAAGAGGATCAGGCGCCAATCAGATTTCCGCATCGCAAGTTTGACCTGATCCCAGTCCAAACGCCGCCCAAACCACCAGATAATCAGCCCGGCCAGTAAGAGCAGGGCCGCGAATTCAAGGTACTTGCGATACTTTGACACTGCCGTTTTGAGTAAACAGACCGCAGGGATTTGCTTGACTAATCCAAGAACGCAACCACAAGATATGGGGTGGCCCAGCAAGGCTACAACACTTTAATGGTAGGCGCAACGATCCGCCTAAAATGCAGACCGGCTAAGCGGTCAATCCATCATCGGAACTTTGCGTGGCCGCCCAGCGTAAGACGGTCGTGTCAGGCGATGAAGCCTGCCCAACGTCGAACGGATCGGAGTCGCACAGGTGGGAGCCGCCAAACTCTTGGCTACCAGTGAAGGCGCTGAGTTGGTTAGAAGGTGTCGCGCGGGCGATGGTGCGGCCTGGGAAGAGATTGTCCAAATCTACAGCCGCCGCATTTACAACCTCGCCTATCGATTCACTTCGCGGGCCGACGCGGCCGAGGATTTAACTCAGGAAGTCTTCATTCGCGTCTATCGATCTCTCGATCAGTACAATCCAAAACAGGGAGACCTGCAAAATTGGTTGATGCGGCTCGCGCGCAACCTGATCATCGACGACTATCGGAAGCGACAGCGCGCACCGCAGGATGAAGCCGCAGAGGATCTCGAGGATCACCAATACCATTTGCGCGCCGCCGGCGGGACCGTACAGAGGGAAATGGAACGGCGGGAACTGGGCGTTCAGGTCCAGGCGGGCATAGACAAGCTGTCGCCGGATCTCCGAACCTGCGTGATCCTGCGGGATATTGAAGAACTTAGCTACCAGGAAATCGTCGATTTGTTAAAAATCCCGGAAGGTACTGTTAAATCCAGAATTAATCGCGGTCGCATTGAACTTGCGAAGATTCTGCGTCGTATGCGTGTAGTAGAGGCGTAGTGTCAGAACGCCGGAATTTGGAAATTTGAGACGCGGAATTTGAGATGTGAAAAGATGCTTTGTCACGAATTTGAAGATCGGTTGACGGATTATCTCGACGGCGTGCTCGACGTCGAGACGCACAAGAATTTTGCGGCGCACGCCATGCGCTGCCCGGTTTGCCATGATCTTCTGAGCGAAGTTAAGAACACTTTGGTGGCTTGTGCCGCCTCCGAGGCGCCGCCAGCGAGCCTGGGTCTGGAGGCTCGCATTCTGCTGAAGACGATTCCTGGGGCTTCGCTTACCTGCGCCGAGTTTGAAGAACATCTGACGGATTATCTTGACGGGTTTTTGCTGGCGCCGCTTTATCACCGTTGGGAACGGCATGCGGCTTTATGTGACAGTTGTAGTGAACTGCCGGGCGACGTCGTGCGGGCAATTGGCGCTTGCTATACCTACAAACAGGACGAGTTGACGGTGCCTGCCGCTCTCGAAGCCCGGATCCTGCAGAGCACGATTGGCAATGTTCTGCCTCAGCAGGTTCGTGCGCCGCTAGCGTCGCGTTTGGTCGAGTGGCTGCGCGGTGCGCTTGACCCGATTGTCTCGCCACAACTCGCTTCGGTGGCAACGATGTTGCTCGTTTCGATCTTCGTGCTCACTAACACTGTATCGACGGATGGTTCAGTTGGCG
>DATISD010000554.1:0-2314 GCA_035469005.1 Pyrinomonadaceae bacterium
TAACCCCTCAATGACCCAAAGCAGCGTGAGGACAAATATCGCTGATTCGAATACTGCGTGCGACCAGGGCTCGACGGTGCCGTACGGAATTGCAGTAAAAGCGAGGACGACAATCAATCCGTAAAAAACAGCTCTATCCAGCAGCCGCAACCATGCGTTGTGTTTGAAGTTCACAAGAATCTGCCGGGCGAGTCTGACCGGACGCTGCAGTGAATAAGCCGCGAGGAAGATGTGCAGGTTAGCTGACGCCGGCGGCCCTTTGACGAGGCATCGACTGCGCGGCATTGGTGAAAATGCGTTCAGCCGCCTGGGCGACCGCCGGTTGAAAGTCGTTGGTGAGGTAATTGATATCGACCAGGAGAGGTTCAGCAATGAGCGGTCGATAGATGTCCAGATAGCCGAAAGAGTACTCCTGCCCAGCTAACGGCAGCCGCATTACCCAAAACTGATTTGAATCCAGGACGCGGGCGGTTGAGCCGTTTCCCAGTTGCCAACTCCATTGCAAGCGCCCCTCGACAATCTTCGCGTGTTGCGCGAAACCATTTGTATCAGCCAACTCGAACGCCCGCAGATTTACCTGCGCATGGCCGTTGCAACTCAACTCAGCATCGGCGTAAACGAATTCACCTGACTCCAGCACCTCGACTACCGCGGCGAATAACTGATCGAGACTTGCAGCAGACGAAAGTGCCTCGCAGGCGCGTCGCATTCGCAGATTGTTGATCGCTCGAACGCGGCGATCACCGATGTTGCGTTTCACACTTGCGCGCAGTTCGGCGACCTCGTGATAACGCAGGTTGCCGAGCGCCAAAGCGAGAGCAACGCCTAAGACGAAGAGAATTACTGCAGTCAAGCCACTGCCGCTATTGACGAACAGCATGGCCAGCAAACCAAACGCGGCGCTTACGCCATAAAGCACGAAGACTACTCGACGCTGTGACCAGCCGCGGGCCAGCAACTTGTGATGAATATGTTCACGGTCGCCCTTGAAAATTGGCTTGCCACTCAGGAAGCGGCGCCCAATCGTCACGCTCGTGTCTACTACCGGCAAGCCAAAAGCCAGAATCGGAATCGCAACCGCCACGGCGGTTGAGGCCTTCTGCATGCCCTGAACAGACAGCGCGGCTAAAGCGAACCCGACGAAGAGCGATCCGGAATCACCCAAAAAGATTGAGGCAGGATTGAAGTTATAGCGCAGGAACCCGGCCAAGGCGCCGGTCAAAGCGAGAGCCACGACCGCGACTAATACCCGGCCCTGAATCAGTGAGATCGTCAAAAGCACCAGCGACGAAAACAATGCGGAGCCCGTCGCTAAGCCGTCGACTCCGTCGATCAAGTTGAAGGCGTTGGCGATGCCGACGACCCATACCACGGTTAGCAAACAGCCTGCGAACGGATGTAACGAAACCTGCCCGATAAACGGAATCGATAGCCCCTCGATACGGCCACCGAGTGCGTAAAAGACCAGCGTGATTGCGATCAGCCCAACAAACTTCACCGTGGCATTTGCGCCACGAAGATCGTCGTACACGCCCAGCATCAACACGAGTAGGCCGCAGCTCAGGAAGACCGCGATTTGCCTTAGATCCGCCCTCAGTGTTTGCGTCAGAAGATTTTCCAGTAGCAGGAGCAACGACAGTGCAATCAACACCGACAAAAAGATCGCAACGCCGCCAAGGCGAGGAACAGCTTTGCGGTGAATATGATGATCGTCCTGCGGTTCGCTTACTAATCCATAACGGTCGCAGACGCGCCGCAGCAGTGGCGTCAGCACCAGAGATGCAAAAGCAGCGGTCAGAAATAATCCAAAATAGGTTTTCATAACCTACGGCGTGGCGACGGAACTACCTTCCGAAGCTGTCACGGGGGCTTTAATGGGCGTAACTGCAGAGGACTCGGCGTCCGCGCGCTCGATTACGTTGATGAATCTCGAGTAAATTGCGTCCGCGACAAACGCATCCAGGTCACTGCTTGCCGGGCGCGACTCGCGTGTTGGCTTTTGAGAGAATTCAGAAATCATCTGCGCTACCTTCTGAGATTCGCCATGATTCGCGTGCATTGCCCGGTCGTTGTATCTCCTGCCGGCGACAAGATCCGTAACATGGCACTCGTCTGGGCCAATGAAAAGGAACGGCGACCCGACAGCCAAAATGTTGTAGATCTTCGACGGGTGCAGAATTCCCTTGAACGCGTCGCCCATGACCACAACGTGCAGGTCCGCTGACGATAACAGGGCCGAAAGTTCTTCGTACGGTTGATAGGGCAAACAGCGAATGTTAGTCAGCCCGCTTCTCTCGGCAAACGTCTTGACCTC
>DATISD010000555.1:0-4914 GCA_035469005.1 Pyrinomonadaceae bacterium
GGCGGCGGGTACTGCTCGATGATTACCGGCGTGGCCATGTTCAGGGTTGGCAATCTTTTCAACTTTGCAATCAACGCCGTGTTATCGAGCGAGTCAGGATCGAGCTGTTGATTGATGAAGGCATCGACGCCCATCTGCTTAACTTTTTCAAAGTCACCTGGTCGGGCGCCAAACGTCAGCCGGGAAAGCACCTGCGCGATTCGCTGATCGCCGGTCATGGTCCCGGAAGGGGCGAGATTGCGTTGCTCCTTCTTACGTTGAGCCGCGACGAGCAAAAAGGCCGGCTGGCAAAATAATGATGCTGCGAGCAGGAGCGAGATGATTGTTAACGACCTTTTCATGTTTGCTGACGAGCGCGATGATTTCATTATTTCGACCTCACCTTTGACGCGTGCAGCCATTTTAGGACTCTCCTGCAGCAGAGACAACGACCGCTTAATACTGGGAGCGCGGGACCTCGCCCGCTCCGCGTGTGCAACAAGCTCCTTCTAAACAAAGGCTTTCGCGCGGTAATCGTTTCGCGCTTCGCGCTCATGGCGGGCGAGGCGCCCGCGCTCCCAGTAGTGATGGCTCGTTCCAATCTGATCAACTTTCTGTGCAAAGCCGCGCGCCTCAGTCAACTGCGAAATGAAATTGTTCGGGCGCTGCGGTAAGATGTGCGCCGATGTCTGCGAGAACAATTCATGCGCCGCGCGGCGTGACACTCAACTGTAAAGGCTGGCATCAGGAAGCGGCTCTACGATGCCTTATGAACAATCTGGATCCGGCGGTAGCTGAAAAACCCGATGAACTGATCGTGTACGGTGGCGCCGGCAAAGCCGCACGCAATTGGGAATCGTTCGATGCAATTGTGCGCTCGCTTAAAGATTTAGAGAACGACGAGACGCTGCTGATTCAATCGGGCAAGCCGGTCGGCATCTTTCGCACCCACGAATACGCGCCACGTGTTTTGATTGCGAATTCAAATCTGGTCGGCGCCTGGGCCAACTGGGATCACTTTCACGAACTCGAGCGCAAGGGCTTGATGATGTATGGCCAGATGACTGCCGGAAGTTGGATCTACATCGGCACGCAGGGCATCGTGCAGGGCACATTCGAAACTTTCGCCTCGATGGCCGACCGCCATTTTGGCGGCGATTTAGCCGGCAAGCTTCTGTTATCAGGAGGGCTCGGCGGGATGGGTGGCGCGCAACCTCTGGCCGCAACTTTAAATGGTGCTGTTTTTCTTGGAATTGAAGTTGATCCGGAAAGGATCGAGCGTCGCGTGCGCACCGGTTATTGCGACCGGATGGCCCGAACGCTGGATGAAGCGCTGGACATTTGTGAGGACGCGCGCGAACAGAAACGCGCCGTGTCAGTTGGGCTGGTCGGTAATTGCGCCGAACTGCTTCCAGAGATTGTTCGACGCGGCGTCAAGGTCGACGCCGTCACCGATCAGACCAGCGCGCACGATCCTTTGAATGGTTATGTGCCCACCGGCCTTTCGGTTGAAGGCGCTATTGAACTCCGGCGCATCGACCCCGAAGGTTATGTGGCGCGATCAATGGAATCGATGGCCCGCCATGTCGAAGCCATGCTGGCGCTAAAACGAAACGGCGCGATCGCCTTCGACTACGGCAACAACATTCGGAAGATGGCCTTCGATGCCGGCTGCAAAGACGCTTTCGAGATTCCGGGGTTCGTTCCCGAATATATCCGCCCGCTGTTTTGCGAAGGCAAAGGTCCTTTCCGCTGGGTCGCACTCTCTGGCGAAGCGGAGGACATTCGTAAGACCGACGATCTGGCGCTGGAATTATTTCCTGACGACAAGACATTGAATCGCTGGCTGCGGCTTTCGCGTGATCGCGTTCAATTTCAGGGTTTACCCTCGCGCATCTGTTGGCTGGGTTATGGCGAGCGGGCTGAGATGGGCGGAGCAATTAACGAATTAGTTAGGCGAGGCGATCTGAAAGCGCCAATTGCGATTGGCCGCGATCATCTCGACACCGGATCGGTCGCGTCGCCTTTTCGCGAGACCGAAGGAATGAAAGATGGCTCCGACGCAGTCGCAGATTGGCCAATCCTCAACGCGCTCTTGAACACCGCGAGCGGCGCCAGCTGGGTTTCGTTTCATCACGGCGGCGGGGTGGGTATTGGCTATTCGCTGCACGCGGGCCAGGTTTCCGTCGCTGACGGCACGGACGAAGCAGCCAGGCGCTTGAATCGCGTGCTCACAAACGATCCGGGCCTTGGCGTGGCGCGGCATGCTGATGCGGGATATGAAGAGGCCGTTGAGACAACGCGCAAGAAAGGCGTGAAGATTCCCATGCTGGAACCAAAGAGTTGAAGGCGCGTCTAACGTTGTGTCGTGATCAGAAAATTCCAATTCATCGTAGTCCTACTCGTGATCTTACGATCAACGCGTCGACATTCGGGCAGCAGAACAAATTAGTTACGGAATGGGTCGAAGAGGATGTGGAAGGAGTTTCGTCAATCGTTGAACTGCTCCCCTTTGAGCGTCAAAACGTTGACGCGGTAAAGTCGCGTTTGCTCAAGGATTGGCACGTCGAAGAAACGGATCTCGGCTTCGGAGCAAAGTACCTCGAACTCGAAAAGGGCTGGGGATATTCTAAGGGCTACGTGCACGCGCTGATTTACAACCGACAAGTTGCCCGGTACGAAGCCGGTATTGAAAGCTATTCGAAAGAATGGCCTCAGATCAAAGAGCAGGTCCAGGCGAAGTGGATCGCCGACAAAGGACCAGAAGTATCGGAGGAGGAACATGGGTTCGTTTTCAGGCGCACTATTTCGTCTGTTCTTAGGGAATATGAAGCGACGGTTGCCGCCACTCTTGGGCCCGTGACTAACATATCGGCGCCACCACAGCTTTTGAAAGATTATGCGAACCTCATTAATCCGATGGAGAACACTACGCTCTCAGGCACGCATGGCAATGAAGAGATCGAAACTCTGGCAGGTTTGAAGAGAGTAGACATGTTGGAGAACGTGCTTCGAAGGTACAACCCAGGCGCTCGCGTGTTGGCAGCACTGGGGTTGCTTCAGTTGGAGAAATCTGGAGTTCATGTTTCGTCAGCCACCCGCGCGACAATCGGAAAAGTTCTGAATCTCACAATCGATCTTCATGCGTGCGTTTACGACATGTGTAGTCGAGTCACTGCACGGGAAGCATTAGCCTGGTTCGACTCAAGACGTGCCTGGCCGAAGATTCGGCTGCCACAAAAAAGCCGGTGAGATGTTAAAATAACAACATGACCGTCACCCTCGATCTTAAGCCGGAAGTTGAAGAGAGAATCGCCGCAGAAGCAAAGGCGCGCGGCCTGTCGGTTGAGACGTACATTCTGAATGTCCTGGAAAAAGAGGCGACGAATGGCGAGGCGAGTTTCGCGTTGACAGCGACTCCGGAAGAGTGGAAAAAGGCATTCCTTGAATGGGTACATACCGAAAGGCCTGAAAACCCACCGCTATCTGATGAAGCGATAAGCCGCGAAAGCATTTATCGCGAAAGAGAAGATGCTCAGTTGTGAGTTTCGCAGTCGATACCAACATACTGCTGCGCAGCATTGAAGACGGGCACGTTGCCCAACCGATTGCCCAAAATGGATTGTTTGGGCTTCGGGACCGGGGAGAGATACTTTCAATTTTTCCACAGAACCTTGTCGAATTTTGGGCGGTTGCCACACGTCCAATAGCTAACAATGGCTTAGGCTGGAGCGTGGATCGGGCCAAACAAGAGTTAGCAAATCTCAAGAACCTTTTCGTTGTCGTCGCCGATACTGAAGCAATCTTAGCCGAGTGGGAGAGGCTTGTAGTTCTTCATCGGGTTATTGGCAAACAATCACACGACGCGCGCCTTGTTGCCGCGATGCTCGTGCACGGCGTTACGAATCTCCTCACCTTCAACGCTGATGACTTCAAACGCTACGACGAAATTACGGTTGTTAATCCGCAAGACGTAACCTGAGGTTAACCAAACATGCGCTACTTCATTTCGCTACTTGTTTTGACTTTCATAATCGCGCCGGCGACGCTCGCCGCAAAGATCACTACCACCGAAGACCTGGTCCAGGCGCTGCAGAAAAAGTACGCCAAGTCCTGGTACAAGACTGCGACGTTCGTCCAGAAGACGACGAACATCGATAAGGACGGCAACCAGAAAGTCGGGATCTGGTACGAAGCGATGTCCGTGCCTGGTAGCCTGCGGATCGATTTCACGCCCGTCAAAGAAGGTAACGGAATCTTATTTACGAATGGCCAAATCTATTCATTCAAAAACGGCAAGGTCGAAAACAATCGACCGTTCGTGCATCCCTTGATGATTCTGGGCTTTGATATGTATCGTCTGCCGCAGGCGGATGTCCTGGAAAAGCTCAAAGGACTGAAGTTCGACCTTTCAATCTTTCGCGAGGACACCTGGCAAGGGCGGCCCGTGTACGTCGTCGGCGCAAAAGCGGGCGATTTGCACTCACCGCAATTCTGGATCGATCAGAAGAACCTTTATTTTGTGCGTCTGCTCAGGCCTGCGGGACGCGACGGCGCGCAAACTCAGGAGACGCAATTCAACAAGTACCAGAAGCTGGGCGGTGGATGGATGTCGCCGGAAGTAATCTTTATGGTCGACGGTAAGACGGTAACGACTGAAGAGTATTCCGAGATGAAAGCTGACACGCCGCTGGACAACAAGCTTTTTGACCCGCAATACTTTGCGACGGTGCATTGGAGAGAATAGCGCCACCGTCGATCAGCGCGCCTTTTGGCACCGCACAATGCGGTAAGCCTCTGGCTCACGGTGCCGATTATTACTTCGCTGGCGGCTCAGGCTCCAGCGAGAATCTGGTTAAGAGGCTGAATGGAAAGCCAAAGGCTTTCCACCGTATGCTCCGGCAAAGCTATGTCGCAAGGATCAAATTCGCAGGG
>DATISD010000556.1:0-1520 GCA_035469005.1 Pyrinomonadaceae bacterium
CTCTAAACTCGAAACTGACTAGATCGCGCCCCCTTCCTGCTCGGCGCGGGTAACAAACTTCGTTCGGACCGGCAGTTTCTGTGACGCCAGTTTCATCGCGTCCCGCGCAGTCTTTTCATCCACGCCTTCAATCTCGTAGAGAATTCTTCCCGGCTTGACGACTGCCACCCAATACTCCGGCGCGCCCTTTCCTTTGCCCATACGTGTTTCCGCGGGCTTCTTCGTCACCGGCTTGTCAGGAAACATCCGAATCCAAATCTTTCCGCCACGTTTGATGTGACGCGTCATCGCAATTCGCGCGGCCTCGATTTGTCGATCGGTAATCCACGCCGCTTCCATGCTCTTCAGGCCGTACTCGCCAAAGCTAATCGCGCTGCCGCGATTTGCGACGCCCTTCATTCGGCCACGCATCTGTTTACGATGCTTAACTTTTTTCGGCATCAACATGGGGACTTATCTCTCCGGTCTTTCTGGTCTTTCCCTGCGGGCGCGCGCCGGTCGCGGACGTCCTTCACGCTGTCCCGGCCGCGTGTCGTTCATCGGGTCAGTCCCCGTCCCACGGGCCATCGCCGCGTTAGCATCGAGAATCTGTCCGCGATAAATCCAAACCTTCACCCCAATCACCCCGAACGTCGTGTTCGCTTCCGCGAATCCGTAATCGACGTCCGAGCGCAGCGTATGCAGCGGCAACTGGCCCTGCAGGTGCCATTCGCTGCGGGCGATTTCTGCCCCATTGAGCCGGCCACTGACCTTCACCTTGATCCCCTGGGCGCCGAATCGAAGCGATTCTTCCACGGCTTTGCGCATCGCGCGGCGAAAAGCGATTCGCTTCTCGAGCTGGGCCGCAATCTTCTCAGCCTGCAATTGCGCGTTCAGTTCAGGCTTATGAATCTCCTGAATCGAGACCAGGACTTCACGGCCGGTGCGCGACGAGATATCACCTTTGAGCTTGTCAATCTCCGATCCCTTGCGACCGATGATGATGCCCGGGCGCGAAGTGTAGATTATAATCTTCAGGCGATTCGCGGCCCGCTCGACGTCAACGTGCGAGACACCTGCTCCGGCAAAACGCTGTTTCAGATCGCGCTTCAGCTTGAGATCCTCAATCAGAAAATCCCCGAACTGCTTCTTCGCAAACCAATGCGAATGCCAGTCCTTGTTGTAGCCGAGACGAAAGCCGTATGGATGAACTTTTTGGCCCAATCTTTACTCCGTTCTTGAATTTGGAATCTGGAATCTCAAATGTGAAACCCAGATCGACGCGTTTATTCTTCCTTCTTCTTTCTGCGCAAGGCACTGCCAAGTTTTGACGCGGCCTTGCTTGATTTCTTCTGCGGCTTCCTCTCCGTCGCTGTCGTTTCAGCTGCTTTCGCCTTCGACGCAGCGCGCTTCGCTCGCGGAGCAGCGGCTGCGCCGCCGCGCTTCGCCCGCTTACTTACCGCCGGTTTTGTCTCGGCGGCCTTGCCGTCAGCTTTTGTCTGGGCAACCTGCTGGTCGCTCGAAACCAAAACGGTCACGTG
>DATISD010000557.1:0-4495 GCA_035469005.1 Pyrinomonadaceae bacterium
AAGCTCAAGGGCAGGGAAGAGAAGAAGCCGATTTTGATCGTCATCAGCGATCGTGATCAGCTCCCTCGGTTTGTCAAAGATCCTTCGCCGGCGTTCAAACATCTCGCCGAGGCCTTCTGGCCCGGGCCGCTGACTCTAATCGGCGAGGCTACCCCCAGCGTGCCGCACGAGGTTACCGCCAGCACAAGAACGGTTGGTGTGCGTCTCCCGGATGATGAGCGAGTGCGCGCATTGGTGCACGCCTGCGGCGGCGCTCTAACTGCAACCAGCGCCAACCCCTCAAACCTTGCGCCGGCCGGGAATGCACAAACCGTTCAGGATTATTTTGGAGAAGCCATCGACCTGATTATTGATGATGGTGAGGCAAAGACTGATCGGCCCTCGACCGTGGTCGATGCTTCGGGGCCGGAGCCAAAGCTGATTCGCGAAGGCTTGATTTCGTGGGCGCAGATTGAGAAGGAATTACAGGGGTTGGCACCAACAAAAGGTTAGACGACGCCGTCAAGATGACGGCGAACCGCAGGCAGGATGCCTGCGCTCCTATTGGCCAATAACGCGAAACCCGGCTTCGTCCAGTAACTGCTTCGCCTTCGCCGGGTCGTATTGATAAGTAGTTCCCGGCGTGTAGGCCCACGATTCCTCGGGCAGAATAGAATGCGCGATCTTGCCCTGACCCAGGAGCAGTGCCTCAATCATGGTCTGGCGATCAATTGCATACGCAATCGCCTGTCGCACCTTTACGTTATCCAGCGGCGGTTCTTTGCTATTGAAGGTGATGTGGTTCAGATTCGACCCCGGAAACTGTTCAACTTTCAGGTTCGGGTCTTTGCCCAGCGCGCGGATTGAGTCCGGCGACAAACTGGTCGGCAGCGGCGCAATGTCTACGCGGCCGCTCTGAAGTTCAGCCTGCATGGCGTTCGAGTCGCTAATCACGCGCACCCGCAGAGCCTTAACGTGCGGCGGGCCGTCGTAATAATTCGGATAGGCTTCGAGGTCGACCACCTGTTGCGCGGAATCGAAATTCGTGAACTTGAAGGGGCCGGTGCCCAGCGGGTGCGTCTTCTGGGACTCGTAGCTGTCTTTCGGAATCATCGCGATGGGCACGAGGTTTGGAAGCAAGCCGGTCCACTGCTTGTTGAGGTGAATTATCAAGGTGTGGGCGTCGGGAGCTTCGACGCTTTTCACATACGACTTCTTATTGGCGCCTGAGCCTTCAAAGAAACTTGCGGCTTTTGCGAAGCTCGAAGCCAAAACCGTATCGAGCGTGTACTTCGCGTCCGCGGATGTGAAGGGCCGGCCATCGTGAAACGTCACGCCATCGCGAAGAGCGAAGGTGAAAGTCAGGCCATCGTCTGAACGCTTAATGCTCGACGCAAGTTCGGGGACGTAATCAAACTTCTCGTCTTTTTTCACCAGCGAATTGAACATCAGGGCGCGCACGCGTTCGCTGGCTGCATCGACCGACGGCGAGCCAATCGGATCGATGGTTTTGATATTGTCCGAAAGGGCGATGACGGGTCGCTCGCCCTCCATGGTCAGGTCTTTCACAAAACCCCAATCGCCACTTGCGTTCACATGAATGTTGCCGACGCTTTTTTTAGCGACCACCATGTTGGCCTGGTACCACAGGGGCAGGAGCGGCACGTCGCGGCTGACGATCTCCTGTGCACGCGCGTAAAGCGGCGCCGCCTTGGCATGGTCGTACGTGTTGGTTGCCTCTTCAAGAATCGCATCGAGCTCTTTGTTTTCGTAACGACTGCGATTACGCGCGGCCCGTGTCTGGGTGGGAATCTCAGAGGACGCAAATAGATCCTTGTAGAAAATTGGATCCTGATTTCCGCCGACCCATTGCCCATAGGTCATTTGAAACTGACCGTAGCGCAACTGGTCGAGCATGGTCGTGAATTCCGACGGCTGAATATCCACGGGAACTCCCACTTGCTCTAAATAATTTTGAATAACACCGGCATACTGCCGCGCCGGCGTGCTACTGCCCGAAATGCGAAACACCAAAGGCCTGGCGAAACGCATCTGCTTCGACGTGCGCCGGCAAGCAGTCGGCGCGAATATCGAGGCCATCAACAGAGAGATGATGATTAGGGTCTGGGTCGTAAAGCTCTTTGAACGGCTCGGCCGGCTATTGAACATGCGATTCTCCGGGGTAAATGTATTCGAGTCTTTTGTTCAGCTCTTTGATCTCCGCGGCGAGCTGATTGAACTTTTCCATGGATAGCGGCGTCGGAGGTTGCGCCAGTGCCTTGGTCTCGGCAATTCGCCGCAGTGAAGCATGCATCCGACGCTCTGTGATTCGCTTCTCGCGCGCTGCTTCAAGCAAGGCCCTGTAGCCGCGCCGGATTGTCTCTGGCGTGGCACAAATGAGCAGCATGTCTTCGCCGGCGGTAAATGCTTTGATCGACGCTTGCTCAATCTCGCAATGCTTGGCGATCGCCCCCATTTCCAAATCATCAGTTACCACCAGGTGGTCATATCCGAGCTCCTGACGCAGGAGTTTCGTCACGATCCCGTGACTGATCGATGCAGGCTCAAGCAAGCCTCCCGTGGTTCCTTTTTTGATATCGATGTTAGGAAAGCCGCCGTGGCTGACCATCACCACGCGCACACGATCGTCGGCCCGTTGAAATAGTTCGATATAAGGGGCGAGATCCTGCGCCAACAAATCATCACGCGAGAGGGGCACCAGCGGCATCTCGATATGCGAATCAACGGTGCCGGCGCCAATTCCGGGAAAGTGTTTCAAACAGCCGAGACAGCCGGTGCCCTGAAGACCGCGCATGTAAACCGTCGTGTAGCCCAGGACTTCGCCGGGTGAGGCGCCGAACGAACGCGAATAGAGCCCGTTCGTCAGTAGACTGCGCTCGTGCGTAATTATCGACATCACCGGCGCGAAGTTAATGTTGAAGCCGAGCAGGCGCAGGAGCTCGCCCGTGATGCGGCCGAGCGTACGCACACCGGCCAGGTCACCATGTTTGCGAATTGCGCGCGCCGAGGGCATCGGCGGAAAAATCTCACGCAGGCGATCGACCAAACCGCCTTCCTGATCGACGCCGCAAAGCAGCGGCGTGGGCACCAGAGCGCGTGAGTCGTCGAGCAGCTTTCGCACTTGCTCCGGCGATTCAATGTTGCGGCCAAAAAGAATGATGCCGCCTGGTTTGATCTCCTCTATCAACTCACGCGCTTCCGCATCGACCTCGGTTCCCGGGAGTCCGATAAAAAAGAATTGTCCTACCTGCTGTTCAAATGGCAGCGAAAACAACTGATCTGATGGCATTGTGGAATTGGATTCTTCGATTGGCTATACATGCTGACTGCGCCGCTAGCTTACGATAGCAAGTACGTCTATTCAACTGAAAACTTCTTGCAATTACTTTTCATTATTGGACCAATCATGCACTGAAGTCCAAGTTGAGACGGTCTGTTATCATGTCTTTGATGAAAGCGATGATACTTGCGGCGGGTTATGGTGAACGGCTTTGGCCCCTGACTGCTGATCGAACGAAGCCTGCGTTGCCGGTGCTGGGAAAGCCTTTGGTCGGCTACGTCGCTGAGTACCTCGCCGGCTTTGGCATTAAAAAAGTCGTCGTGAATCTGCATCATCATCCCGATTCGGTAAGACGTTCTTTGGGCGACGGCCACCAGTTCGGCGTGGCTTTGGAATACGTTCACGAGCCGGTAATTCTGGGCACGAGTGGTGCGCTGGATAATGCGCGCGCCTTGTTGGAAGACGACACGTTTGTGGTCGTCAACGGCAAGCTGATTACTGACCTTGATCTGAATGCCGCGCTGCGGGAGCATCGCGCACGAAAGGCTTTGGCGACGCTGGTTTTACGCCGGAACGAGAAGTTTGAGCGGTTCAGCTTTGTCGAGGTCAAAGATGGCTTGGTCACGAGATTTGGCGGTATGCCGTCGCTGGACTCCTGGAAATCTAACGACCCACCGCTGATGTTTTCCGGTATCCACCTTATCGAGCCGCGTATCTTCGATTACATACCAGAGGGAGTTTTTTCCGATTCAATAGTCGACGTCTATCCGCAGGCGATTGCGAAAGGTGAAATCATCCTCGGCCATGTTGCCGAAGGCATGTGGTATGAGCTGTCGACGCTGCAGAGGTATCTGGACATCAGTCTCGCGCTCCTTCGTCCCGCGGGCCGGGACGTCTTCGCCGGGCAGAACTCTTCGATCGACGAGCAGGCAAATGTTCGCGATTCGATCCTTTGGGACCACGTGACGATCGAACCGGGCGCGAGTGTCAGACGATCGGTCCTGGGGGACGGCGTGCGTATCCGGTCGGGTGAGGCAGTTGAAGATGCGGTTATAGTTCGCGCGGACATCGTTGCCGGCAGGAAGGTTCCGGCAAAAGCCCTGAAAGGGGCAGTGAAAGGCGATAACTTTGTTGTCTGCTTATCGCAGTGATAAGATTCGCTAATCGACGGGGCATGTTGGGTGTCGGGTGTCGGGTGTAGATCAATTACTTAAA
>DATISD010000558.1:0-2358 GCA_035469005.1 Pyrinomonadaceae bacterium
AGACCGTAATTCTCGCGTACTTCCGCCAGAATTTTCAGGCCCTCTTCTCCCAGGCCCTGGAAGGCATAAGGCGAAGTGCGCGGCTTATACGCCCCGCCGCGAAAGAAGCGCGCGCCGCTTCGGCGTACAGCTTCCGCCACGGCAAAAGCCTGAGCATGACTCTCAATCGCGCACGGGCCCGCGATGATCGCGAGTTCATCGCCGCCAATCGCTGCATCGCCCACGCGAACGACTGTCTTGTCCGGACGAAGATCGAGCGTGATTAGTTTATAAGGCTTGCTGACCCTGATGGCTTCGGCCACGCCGGGCAGATTTTCAAATCGAGTTGGGTCGACTGCGCCTTGATTACCTGTGACGCCAATGGCGGTGCGCGTGGCCCCCGGCATCGCATGTGGTTTGAACCCGAGTTCGATGACGACTTCACACACGTGCGCTATTTGCGCATCGGTGGCGTCGGCTTTCATGACGATTAGCATTGGTGACTATAGTAAAACGTAATTCGGCAATCCGTAAATCGAACCCGACTTACATTCGCTCAGGAACCGAAATTCCCAAAGTTGCCAGGGCGTTGATCAGTTGACGCCGGGTGTAGTCGGCAACCGTGATCAAGACAGCCTTCTTCACCTCGTCTTCCTCAGTAATAATGCGATGGCGATGATAGAAAAGGTTAAAAGCCTTTGCCAGATTGAATGTGTACTTCGCCAAAACAGCAGGCTCGGCGCTCGCCGCGGCCTGAGCATTCGTCTCCTCCAGCCGCGCCGCCAGGAGTAAGAGCGACCAGATTTCATCGCCCGCTTCGCCGGACAAAACATTCTTAACTTCCTGCTGCCGAATTGTGATTAGGTCGTGCGCGCCGGCGAGAGGCCCGGATGCGACCCGGTCGCTACCGCTCCCGGTACTGACATTTCCGCCATCGCTGCTGGCGCTCGCTTCCAGTTTTCGGAAAATCGAATTCGCGCGCACCGCGGCATACTGACAGTAGGGACCAGTCTCGCCCTCGAACGAGAGAGCCTCTTTGAAGTCGAACGCGATAACCGAGTTTCGGGTGAACTTCAAGAGAAAATATCTCAGCGCGCCCACGGCGATGGCGTGGGCAGTTTCGCGTTGTTCGGCTTCGGCCAAATCGGGATGCCGTGTTCGAACTTCCTCCAACGCATCGCTTTCCAAACGGTTGATAAGATCGTCTGCTTTGACCCCGAGTCCTTTTCGCCCGCTCATTTCGATGTAAGGTCTTTTTCGATCTTCATCAGATAGCTGAAGGCCCAACTCTTCACTGGCGCCCGGGGACAGCGCGACCATTTCGTAAGAAAGATGCACGCTGGCCTTCTCCCCGAACTCCGGTACGATTGCCGCGACCCCCTTGCGTACGATGTCCTGTGGATAAGATTGGCGCGAATCAATTACGTTGTAGACAATCGCGCCGCCCCCAAAAGTTGGACGGGGGACCTCCGGTTGAATTTCGGCGTTCGGCCCCGTCGTCGTGACCCAGGTTGCGTGACTATCCGGATAAGATCGAAACGGTTTGTAGTTGAAATCGAGGCCGAGCTGTCCCAGCTTCCATAGCTGATAAGCGATGTCTTTGCCCGTGTAGGTAACAGTTCCGTTCGAGCGGACGATGATCTTGTCCGATTCATGTTCGTCCGTTCCAGTGTGCGATTCGAACGGCATCACCCAGCAACCGCGATTGCGTCCTTCGTTGACAAAGTGGAGCACGCCTCGTTCTTTCATCAATTGAAAGGCACGCTCCCAAAAGTGCAGATGAAGAATTTCAGATTCGCGGGCCAGCAAATCGTAGCGAATGCCAAGCCGTTCCATCGTGTCGAGAATCTGTTCGACATTACGCGTGGCCACATAATCAGCAAGTTCAGCCGTGGGATTATTTCCCTCCTCAATCGCGTGAAGGATCTCAGCCCGAAGCTTTAACTTTTCCGGATTCGACTCTCCATCAACGCTGCCGTCCCGATAAAACAGTCCGACTCGCGTGTACAAATCCCAACAGTAGTAGTCGAACGATTGTGATTCCGGCAGCGAAGCGTCAAGCGCCTTGATGTCGTCGAGCGTCATTTTTTCGAGATGCATAAACCCAACGACCACGTCGGCCACCTGCACGCCGGTGTTGTCGATGTAGTTTTGTACTTCGACACGATTGCCCGCCGCTTGAAGAATGCGCACGAACGTGTCGCCCAACACAGAGTTGCGCACATGTCCAATGTGCGCCGCCTTGTTGGGGTTGATGCTGGTGTGTTCGACCATCAGCTTCCGGACTTCGGCTGGCTGCGGCGTTTCGGCCGCGATATCGGAGAGTTCTGTCACGAGCGCGGCACGATCAAAAAAGACATTCAGATATCCAGCGCCGGC
>DATISD010000559.1:0-5154 GCA_035469005.1 Pyrinomonadaceae bacterium
CGTAACGACACAAGGTAAGTTTTCACGCGACTTTGGCCTCAGGGATCAGATACGGCGGGCGGCCGTATCCATCCTTTCAAACATCGCGGAAGGCTTTGAACGAGGCGGCGACAAAGAATTTCTTCAGTTTCTCGCCATCGCAAAAGGATCAAGCGGTGAAGTTAGAGCCCAACTCTACGTTGCTCTCGATCTGGAATACATTTCATTGGCCCAGTTCGATGCGCTGGCTCAAGCGGCAACTGAAGTAAGCCAACTTCTTTCAGGATTCATGAAGTATCTTCGGGAATCGAGTTTGCGCGGAAGCAGATACCGTTAACCGTCGGGCGTTGGACTTTGGACTTTGGACTTTGGACATGAACGGACCACTTCTCGAAATGAAGGACATCACCAAGTCCTTCCCCGGCGTGAGGGCTCTCGACGGCGTCAGCTTTGATCTAAATCAAGGAGAGGTTCACGCCCTGGTCGGTGAAAACGGGGCGGGCAAATCGACCCTGATCAAGATTCTCGCGGGCGTCTATCCCCATCCTGAATACGGTGGCGAGATCGTGCTCGATGGATCGGAACGTCACTTTGCGAGCGTGCGCGAATCTGAACACGCCGGAATCGCGATCATCTTTCAGGAACTTTCGCTGGTGAAGGATTTGACGGTCGCTGAGAACATCTTTCTCGGTCGCGAACCGCGCCGGTTTGGCATCATTAAGTGGGAAGAACTCTACAGTCGCGCGCAGAAATTGCTCGACGAACTCCATCTGCAAATTGATCCGCGAACGCCTGTTATCAACCTCGGAATCGGTCAGCAACAACTCGTCGAGATCGCCAAGGCCCTTTCGCAAAACGCGCGCATCCTGGTGCTCGATGAGCCGACAGCGGCATTGACTGACGCCGAAGTCGAAACGCTCTTCGGCATTCTGAACGAATTGCGTTCCCGCGGCGTCGCAATGATTTACATCTCGCATAAACTCGACGAAGTATTTCGCATCAGCGATCGCATCACCGTGCTGCGCGATGGAAAGACGATCGAGACCAGGGCAACAGGCGCAACCGACGAGGCTCGGGTCATCGGGAAAATGGTCGGCCGCGCAGTCGACCAGATATTTCCTGAAGCCAAACACGACCGCTGCGAAGTAATATTCGAAGCCCGCAATGTGACAGTTGAAGACCCTTCGGTGCCGGGAAAACTGCTGGTCGAACGAGTTGCGTTCCGAGCGCACAAGGGCGAGGTGCTCGGGATCGCTGGTTTAATGGGTTCGGGTCGCAGCGAGTTGTTGATGGCGATCTTCGGCGCCCACCCAGGTCGCAAGTCTGCTGAGATTTTCGTCGACGGCAAACAAATTCAAATCGGCAGTCCTTCGGATGCAATCAAGCAGGGCATCGGATTCGTCACTGAAGACCGAAAGCGCTACGGATTGATTCTCGATCAGACGATCTTGAGGAACATGACGCTGGCCTGTTTACGAAGAGTATCGGGACGATTCATAACCAACGAGGATGCCGAGGCTGCCGCGGGAGAACGCGCCGCCAACGATCTTCGAATCAAAGCAAATTCAGTTTTCACTGTTGCCGGAACTTTGTCTGGCGGAAATCAACAGAAAGTCGTGCTCGCGAAATGGTTGCTGACGAACCCGCGTGTGCTGTTTCTTGATGAGCCGACGCGCGGGATCGATGTTGGCGCGAAGCAGGAAATCTATGGCCAGATCAATCGACTCGCAGAAAGCGGGCTCGCGATCATTCTGGTTTCTTCTGAACTGCCCGAAGTTCTTGGCCTTTCAGATCGCGTGATCGTTTTGCACGAAGGCCGCGTCACCGGCGAGTTCACGCGGAAGGAAGCGACACCCGAAGCCGTGATGTCGTGCGCGACCGGGCATATCAGGCGCGCGGCGTAGTTCATTCGATGACTGAAACTTCTGCAACCGGGCGCGTCAAACTTCGCACCTCGGCGTTGCGCGCCTACACGATGCTGCTGGCGCTGCTCGCAATCTGGCTTTTCTTTCAGTGGGCCACGATCGATCAAGACCATCCTTATGGCCTGTTCCTCGGGGCGATCAATTTTTCGAAACTCCTGCAGCAAACAGCGGTGACCGGCGTGCTCGCCGTAGGGATGCTGATGGTGATCGTCAGCGGCAACATTGACCTCTCGATCGGCGCCATCGTTGGTCTGGCCGGCGGCATTGCTGCGATGACGCAAGGCTGGGGCCTGGTGCCATGTCTGGCCGCGGCGATTGTAATCGGCCTGGTGATTGGCGCCGTTCAGGGTTCGCTGGTCGCATACGTGAACATTCCTTCTTTCATAGTCACTCTGGGCGGATTGCAGGCCTGGCGCGGCGTGATTTTGAAACTAACGAAAGGCGCGACGATTCCTGTCGAGCTTCCCTTCTTCCGATCGCTCGGTCGCGATTTCATAGATCCGCGAATCGGATTCGCGCTTGCGGGAGTGGCGATCGCAGCGATCGCCTGGACAAATGTACGGCGCAACCGTATGCGCAAACGTCATGGCCTGCCGGCGCTGAGCCTGGCCGCGACCCTTACCCGCATCATCATTCCATCGATCGTCATCATCGCGTTTATCTTTTTGATGAATAAAGCAGGTGGCGTTCCGATACCGGTGATTTTCCTGCTGGCAGTGGCGCTGGCCGGGGCTTTTCTCACTGCCAACACGACCTTCGGCCGCTATCTCTACGCGATTGGTGGTAACCCTGACGCGGCGCGGCTGTCAGGAATCAATCTGAAGCGATACATCCTGGCTGCGTTTTGCCTGATGGGTGCACTCGCGGGGCTGGCCTCAATCCTGCATACGGCGCGCGTCGGCAGCGCTTCGCCGGACGCCGGCACGTTGATGGAGCTGGACGCTATCGCTTCATGTGTGATCGGCGGCACGAGTTTGATGGGCGGGCGGGGCACGGTTTTCGGCGCGGTCCTGGGCGCGCTGATTCTCGCGAGCCTCGACAACGGCATGTCGCTTTTGAACGTTGAGAACTGGGCGCAGTACGTAGTCAAAGGCGGCGTCCTGGTGGCGGCAGTGGGATTCGATATGTTTGGCAGAAGGAAAGGCTGATCTTTTTGTAGTGCGGTGACTTGGCACCGCTTTGTTTTTTTGAGCCCCAGGCTGCATATTAAAAAGCGGCTTCAAGCCGCCGCACCCCAAATGCCCGCGCTGATCATCCACGGTCATTTTTATCAACCACCACGTGAAAATCCCTGGACCGGGGTGATTGAGCTACAACCAACTGCCGCACCGTTTCACGATTGGAACGAGCGAATTCACTCTGAATGCTACCAACCGAATGCGTTCGTCGAGCTGACTGATTCCGCGACCGGCGAACTTCGCACGATCAATAACTACGCGAACCTCAGCTTCAATTTCGGCCCGACGCTTTTGAGCTGGCTCGAACAGAATCATCCGGCAACGTACCAGCGAATCATCCAGGCCGACCAAGCCAGTGCCTTGAAGCAGAGTGGCCATGGGAATGCGCTTTCCCAGGCATACGGTCACGCCATTCTGCCGCTTTGCAACGAGCGGGATTTGCACACGCAGATTCGCTGGGGGCTCGCCGATTTTCGTTATCGCTTTGGCAGAGAGGCCGCAGCGATGTGGCTGCCTGAGACAGCGTGCAACGACGGCGTGTTGGACAAGTTGATCGATGAAGGCCTGCGTTTTGTGATACTGGCGCCGCACCAGGTGAGGCGCGTTCGCACCAAGGTCAGAACCGGGAGCGGTAGCGACCGGGTGCTCTCATCCGAGGATGCTCAGCCATGGCAAGCAGTCAACGAACAAACAATTGACACAAGCATCGCCTATCGTCGTTATCACAGCGATGGCTCAAATCGATCGATCGCAGTTTTCTTCTACGACGGCCCGACCTCGCGCGCGCTGGCGTTTGAAAAGCTGCTGACGTCCAGCAGCGAGTTCGTTAACCGGCTGGCCCTCGCTGCGAGTGGCCGGGGAATGGTCAACGTCGCGACCGACGGAGAAACCTACGGTCATCACTTTAAGTTTGGGGATCTCTGCCTGGCGCATGCGCTCGAGGAAGGAGCACCGGTCAGAGACTTTCAGATTACGAACTATGCGGCGTATCTCGACCAGAATCCTGCGAAAGTCGAAGTCGAAATAAATAACGGTCCGAACAACGAAGGCACTTCATGGAGTTGTGTGCACGGTGTGGAACGTTGGATTCGCAACTGTGGGTGTCACACTGGCGGCGAGCCGGGATGGAACCAGGAATGGCGGACGCCGTTACGACAGGCGCTTGATTATCTGCGGGACGAAAACGTCGCACATTTTGAAGACACGCGCGGCAAACTTTTCATCTATCCCTGGCTGGCGCGCGATGAAAGCATAGCCTTGATTCTTGACAGGCGGGCTTCGCGCGAAAAATTTCTTTTCGATCAAGCCGGTCGTTGGCTGTCCAGTGACGAACAACAACGCGCGCTTACGTATCTGGAACTTCAACGGATGCTGCTTCTGATGTATACGAGTTGCGGCTGGTTCTTCAACGACATCTCGGGAATCGAAACCATTCAGATTCTAAGATACTCGGGCCGGGCGACAGATCTTATGGAGCAATTGGGGTTGCCATCCGCCCTCGATCGATTTTTGCAGATACTCTCCGAGGCGAAGAGCAATAAAGCTGAGTTGGGAACCGGTGCGGATATTTATCGAAAGTTCGTCGCGCCGCCAGGAATCCGCGCAAATGAACTGTCGTTCGCAAAATAGGCGAGAGCATGTGAAGGTCCGAAGGACCGACATTAAATAGCCCCCCGGCCGTAAGGCCTTGGCTAGTTGAGAGATAAATGGCCGAGCGCCGAAGGTGCGGGCATGCTCTTGCCGCTACGCGGCTTTGCGAGAGTGTGTTCGACTTATCTTTGCGAAAGAGTCTGCGGCTATGCCGCTTGATGTGCGGAAGGCCTTTGGCCTTCCGGCAGTGAGCCATCCGGATTTGGGCTACGCCCGGTGGGTCGGGGCGCAGCCCCGAATTGATTATGAAAGCTGGACGGAAGTGCAGAGCGCTTCCGCACATCAGGCGGCATAGCCGAGTCGCCTGAATCACTTTTTGGATATAGCCGTTCGACTCAAAAAAATGATCCGTAAAAAACCCCCAGAAAAAAGCCCGACTTCCAACCCAGCTTCACAGAAGGGCATGAGGGCGCAAAGAAGGC
>DATISD010000560.1:0-6397 GCA_035469005.1 Pyrinomonadaceae bacterium
CAGTCGACGGTCGAACCCTGACCGATTGGCCATTCTGCTGGGATTGACTGCGGTCCTTCGTGCGCGGCCCGAAGGCGCTGGGCCCGTCGTCGTCAAATTTCTCGATTATCCTGATGCTTCGATCGTAGCTGCAGCGCTGAACACCATGGCACGGCTGCGCCTGAAAGAAGCCAACGACCGAGTCCGTCAATTGCTGAATAACGGCGACCCAATCGTACGCGCGAACGCTGCGCGCGTCATCGGCGCCGCCGAACACAAGGAAGCGTTCGATGATCTGCTCGCAAAGGCCTTGAACGATTCCGACCTGCGCGGGCGCGTGAGCGCGATTCGGGCATTGGCGGCCTTGAAAGATGGGCGAGCAGTCGAGCCACTAATAAAACGTGGTAACTCACTATTGCCCCAAAAGCAGGTTTCGCCGGTGAACGAGTTACTCGAAATCACCACGGCCATAGGACGATTGCTACCAAACAATTCAAATGAAAGCGCCGTGGCATTTCTGCGCACGATGCACACTCTGACCAAAGGGGAAGCGGTTGAAGTGGAAATCGCATTCGCTCGAGTGGTGCCCGGCATCTTTCAAAATGATCCATATAGAGCAGAAGCATCCCGACCCAATGCAACCTGGCGCCAACTGTCCTGCCGAGCACAAGGACTCGCCGCAATTAAGGATGTGATTACCGGGGCTGCTACCGGCAGCGCCGGCGACAACTCCCTTAAGATGGCGCAAAAGGAATTGTCGACGATGTTACAGAATTCGAAAACACCCGCGCTGGCAGTTCCGGATATTCTCCAGGCGTACGCCAGCTATAAGCCGGCGGATGCCTCTCAGATTGCCCGAGAGAAACTCCAATCGCCCGACGCGGTCGTTCGCGCAACTGCCGCTGAAATAATTGGCGGTCAAGCGCCATCTGAAGCAAACCTGAGCGCATTGATTGACGCTTTGCCCCGGGCGCTTAGCGACAAGGATTTGAACGACGCGGCGCTGGCAATTCTGGATGCGCTCGCCAAACAAAAAACCGCCGCGGCGAATGATGCTATCAAGACAGCGCTCAGTTCCCAGGATCATTTAATTCGCCGCCGTGCCGTTGCGCTGTTGAAAGCGAACGGCGCGGGCGATTTCTCTGATCGGATCGGGATTGTTCAAACGCGCAACAGATTAATAGATTATCGCCGCGCCATAGCCCGCATCGGCAGGAAAGTCAACGCGACTGTCGTCACCAGCAAAGGCTCATTCACCATTGAATTCCTGCCGGAAGAGGCACCGCTGACGGTCGATAACTTCATCCAACTGGCGCGCAGGGGTTACTTCAACGGACAAACCATTCCGCGCGTCGTGCCCAACTTTGTAATTCAGGCCGGCGATCCGCGCGGCGATCAAAACGGCGGGCCGGGCTATTCAATTCGCTGCGAGATTAACGGAGTTGCTTTTGAACGAGCGTCGCTCGGGATGGCCCTTTCAGGCAAAGATACTGGCGGATCGCAATGGTTCGTCACGCATTCGCCGCAACCGCATCTCGATGGCGGCTACACGGTCTTTGGCCGGGTGATTCGCGGCATGGACGTCGTGGACAACATCGCGCGCGGCGACACCATTCGGCGGGTGATTGTGGATGAAAGATAAGTTTCACTACAGAGGCCACAGAAGCAGGCAGGTCAACAGCACCTGTTTTCGTTTCCTCTCTGTCCTCTGCGGTAAATCATTGCTTTGGGTGCTCGCAGCTTCGGTAGCCGTCACCGCACAGCCGCAAACGCGCCAACCAACTCCACCAGAGAAACGAATTCGGTATCAGATCTCGCTGGCGCTCGATTTCGACAATCGCACGTATGTGGGAACTGAGCGCGTGCACTGGGTAAACCGCGGCGATCATCCGACAACGACTCTCTTCTTTCATCTGTACCCCAACATGCGCGCCCCGGACTATGTTCCGCCGACCGCAAAGAACGATGCCGGCCAGTTGATTTCCGATGAACCGGCCCTGGAAATCTCTGAAGTGCGCACTGTTTCGAACGATGCGATTGTTCCCTTTGCCCTCGACGATCAGCAGACGACCTTGCGAATTAATTTGCGCGAAGTAGGTCTGCCCAACTCCGCCGTCGACATTCAAATCAAATTTAAAGGCAGCGTTCCGGAAATCGATCCTGAAGAGACGGGGTTGGTCACCCACGTCCTGCAACAGGTAAGTGCCGCGATTCGCAGCACACGTGAGCGGCGGCGCGCGCGCGACACGAATTTCGTCTGTCGCGGAGTCATGATGCTGGCGACATCGTTCCCGATTTTGGCAGCGCGCAACGGCGACGATTGGTTTCGCAAAGTCGAGTCGAGCATCGCTGATTCACTCACCACCGACGCCGCTGATTTCGAGGTCACTGTCAGTACCGGCAAGGGCGTCATGGTTTTCACTCCGGTTGAAGGTTCGGCGATGAACAACAAGGACGAAAGCGCGGCGACGCGTTTCGTTGCTGAGAACCTCCGCGACTTTGCCATAGTCGCCGGTCGGAATTTGCGTTCAGAGGGCACCCGGGTTGGCAACGTTTCCATTCGATCAATCTTTCGCCCCGATCATGAAGTGGTCGGCCGCAGCGTCCTGAAAATCGCCGCAAAGGCCCTGCACATCTACGAAAGCAGGTTCGGCCCACTGCCGATGAAAACTGTGACGATTGTCGATGCCCCCCTGGTGGCGACGCTTGGCAGTGCTGAGTTTGCCGGCGTGGGCGCGATTGCCAGCGCCTTCTACGTTGATTTCGATTCCCCCACCATGCGCAATATGCCGGATGTAATTCGCGAGCAACGCGCCTCAGTCGAGGACAGTTTGGAATGGACAGTGGCCCATGTCGTCGCGCACCAATGGTGGGGCGCAGTGGTGGGCAATGATGCGGGCCGCGAACCCATCCTCGATGAGTCACTTTCGAACTGGTCGGCTTTACTCTATTACCGCGAAACGCATGGCGAGCAACAGACGGAGAATGCTCTGGAGGAGCAACTGCGCGGAGTTTATAAAGTCTATCGAACGTTTGGCGGCGACGACATGGAAGCCAGTCGCTCTTCGCGGGACTATCGAAACTCGTTTCAGTTTGCCGCTATCGTTGCGAGTAAGGGCGCCTTGATGTTTGAAGCCTTGCGAAAACTCCTGGGCGACGAAAAGTTTTTTGCGGCCCTGCGTGATTATTACAAGGCAAACTCGTTGGAAGTGGCGGACCTCGATGACCTGCGCGGCGCGTTTATCGCGGGCGCGCCAGTCGAACAAAGACGGGCCGTCAGTCGTACGTTCGATCGCTGGCTTTCGAGCAAGCGAGGCGATGAAGACATTGGCCCGCCCGACCCAAGACTTGCACAGGAACTGGGATTACCGGCCCGGACGGACACAAAAGGCGACAAAACCGTTTTCACGCCGTTCGCCAAGTTAGGCAAATTTTTCTGGCAGCAGATGACGAAGATTAGATAGAACATTGCCAAATTGCGATTGCCGATTGCCAATTGATCGCTGATAGACAGGACGATGCCAGCTTCAGAATTGAAAAATGATTTAGAGCCGAAATTGGCGGGCGAAACTGGCAATCGGCAATCGGCAAGCGCCAATCGCCGGCTGGTACGCCCCACTTCCATCCAGATTGAACGCGAACTGGAAGTCCTCAGCCAGGTGATGGACAACCAATTTCGCATCCCTCTGCTCGACTGGCGTTTCGGACTTAACGCAATCATCGATCTAATTCCGGAGTTCGGCGATGTCGCGACCACCATTGTCGCGCTCTACATTTTGGTTTCCGCGGTAAGGTATCGTGTGCCGAAGATCACTCTGCTACGAATGGGATTGAACATTGGCATTTACTTCCTGGTGGGCGCGATTCCCTTCGCCGGTTATCTGTTTGCGGTTTGGTGGAAGCCCAACATTCGCAATCTAAACCTGCTTCGACGCCGCGCGACCGTCTCAGCGGAAGAAGCTAAACGAGGGCGCGCCGCCGACTGGTGGTTTGTTGCGCTGATCGTTGGAACTCTGGTGGCGCTGCTGCTCGGATCAGTTGTGCTGACAGTTGTAGTTTGGTGGTATTTGGTAACGCATTTGCGTTTGATGACCTGATGTCAACCAGGGACCTTACCCCCTTAGGTTTGCCTTCATGGAAACAGTAATCGCAGTTCACGATCTAAAGAAAACCTTCAAACCGAAAGGTCGCAAGGGTCTCGAGGTCAAAGCTCTCGAGGGGATCTCTTTTGAAGTCGCGCGCGGCGAGTTTTTCGGATTGCTGGGTCCGAACGGCGCCGGAAAGACGACGACGATTGGGATTTTGACGACGCGGGTTCGCCCAACCGGCGGCGTGGCTCAAATTGAAGGCATCGATGTCGCAGTTGATCCGGTTTCGGTGAAGCGGCTCATCGGTGTGGTTCCGCAGGTGAATAATCTCGATCGCAGTCTGACGGCAAAAGAGATCCTGCTTTTCCATACAGAATATTTTGGCGTGGCGAAACAAGAGCGCGAGCGACATGCAAAAGAACTGTTGGAACGATTTGAGTTGAGCGATCGGGCCGATGAAAAAGTCAACGGGTTTTCAGGCGGCATGGTTCAGCGCCTGAAGATCGCCCGCGCGTTGATGCACGATCCGGCGTTGCTCTTTCTGGACGAACCTACGACGGGTCTCGATCCGCAATCGCGGCGCGCAATGTGGGATTTGTTGAGCGAACTGAACACGAAAGGCTTGACGATCCTGCTGACCACTCACTACATGGAAGAGGCCGACCAACTTTGCGGCCGCATCGCCATCATCGATCACGGCAAGCTTTTATCGCTCGATTCCCCGGCGCAACTGAAACGAAGCGTCCCGGGAGGATATTTAATCGAGTTGCAGGTCCGCGGCGGCGGCCACGAGCCTGTGCTTAATGGATTGCGATCATTACCCGGCGTCGTCGAGATAAAGGCTGACCATGATCGCGTAAGAATCTACGCGGATCGAGTTGAAGGATTGCTGGCGAACGCGATGCGTCTGGCCAGCGAGCAAAACGTCATGGTTACCGACGCGCACGTTTCGGAACCCAGTCTGGAAAATTTGTTCCTGCATCTGACGGGACGAAGTTTGAGGGAGTAGAGATGGTACGCACGCCTCTGGCGTGCTGCCGCAACGGGACAGTTTGTAGCACGCCAGGCGTGCGTACCGATTACCATGACTGCATTCATTGCCCTGCTGCATCGTGACCTGCGCGTAGTTCGACGCGAAATCCTTTCCTTTCTCTTGCGCGTCGTGCTTAACCCGCTCTTGTTTACGTTCATCTTCGGTTTTGTCATGCCGCGGATGGGAATCATCCAGCGTGGCTATACCGACATGCTCTTGCCGGGAATTCTCGGACTAAGTATGACGCTGTCCAGTATGCAGGCCGTGTCGCTCCCCCTGGTGATCGATTTTGGTTGGAGCAAAGAGATCGAGGATCGGTTGCTCGCGCCGATCAGCATTGTCGGCGTCGGGTTTGAAAAGATCATTGTTGGTGTCATTCAGGCAATTATCGCCGGCATAGTAGTGTTGCCGCTCGGATGGTTGTTGATGCGTGTGCACTTGAATTTGACATTAACTGACGCCATCCATTTTGTGCTGGTAGCGCTACTGAGCAGTTGGCTCTTTGCCGCATTCGGAATGGTTGTCGGCACCGTTGTCTCGCCACAGCAGATTAGTCTGGTGTTCACGGTCCTGCTGGCGCCAATGATCTTTTTCGGTTGCGCTTATTATCCCTGGGCGACGCTGCACGTGATTCCGTGGTTTCAATACGCAGTGCTCATCAATCCACTGGTTTATGCGAATGAAGGTTTTCGTTTGGCGCTGACTCCGCAGATGCCGCATATGTCGTCCTGGTTGGTCTATGCCGCGCTGGTTGGGTTTTCGGCTTTCTTTACCTGGGCCGGGCTGCGCAAATTCGAAAGCCGGGCGCTCGATTAGTCGCAATTGGCACAGTTTCTCAGCAGTTTCGGCACCTTCTCTCCAGCACTAACCTTGCCTAGGCTCACAGCCATTTGTTATAGTCGCGGCAGTCATCATCCGGAAAATTTAGAGTTGTACAGGCGGGCCTCACGCAGGCATTCGCCTTTCAAAGAAAGGATTGTGTTATGGGAAACGATCGTAATTCTGGCGACAATATTTCGACCAAACTAACGTTTTTCCTGGTGGGAGCGGGAATAGGTGCCGTGCTGGCATTGCTGTTCGCTCCGAAATCCGGTGAAGAACTTCGCAACGATATTGCCGACGCCACACGCAAGTGCATCGACAAATCGAGAGAAGCTGCACAACAGTTGGTCGCGAAGGCCGGAGAGTATTACGAGGGTGCACGGGAAACCGCGGAAGAGTATTACGAAGCGACGCGTGAGCGCGCTTCCGAGCTTTACGACACCGCCACGGCCAAGGCAGGCGAAGTCGTAGCCAA
>DATISD010000561.1:0-4505 GCA_035469005.1 Pyrinomonadaceae bacterium
GGTAGATGTTGACTCACTTACGCTGCGTCTGTCTTCGACAATATCAAGCAGGCTGGTCAATGAGGGACGCTTCCTCTGGTCGCATGAACTTGCTTCGCAGGTTGCTCAACCGCCGCTGCCGGGCGAACCTACCACGGCCGACGGATTTTCGCCGCAGGTTACCCTTACGAATGGGCTCACTTTTGGCAAGGCGAACTTCCTGGATCGCAGGGCCTTGCCCGACGAGAGACGATTCCAATTCGCCGACACGATGACCTATGCCACTGGTAAACACAGCCTCAAATTTGGCGGCGATGTAAATCGGGTCCGAGACATCGACGATAACCTGTTTACCGGCGCCGGTGCCTACACTTACGGCAACATCAACGATTTTATCGTTGACTACGTTAACTTCACATCAAGCGGAGCCTTGCGCGCCGCGAATGTAACCTGCGCTACCCTGGCGTCGCCGGCTGCGAATACACGGCTCGCAGGTAAGTGTTACACCAGCAACTACCAGCAGGGATTCGGGCAACCGCGTTTTGTATTTTCGACCACCGACTACTCATTATTCGCTCAGGATGACTGGCGCGTTACTCCTCGTCTGACGCTAAATCTTGGTGTTCGTTGGGAGTTCGAGCAGCTTCCGGATCCTTACCCTGCCTTGATTAATCCCGCTTTACCGCAAACCGCGAATCACCCAAGTGACAAGAATAACTTTGGGCCGCGCCTCGGGTTTGCCTGGGACATTAACGGCGATGGCAAGACCAGTATTCGTGGAGGTTACGGCATTTACTACGGACGTGTGATTGGCTCGACCATTACCAACGCGCTCATCAATACCGCGGTGGTCGGCCAAAGCCAGATCCTTTCTTCGGTAAATCCGGCCACTACGACCGCTCCGATACCCGCAGGTAATAGCGCGGCTCCGATCTTCCCGAACATTCTGGCCACCGCTCCTACGGGCAGTGCGACAGTTAACTACTTTGCGAGTAACTTCCAACTGCCGATGATCCAACAAGGCGATCTCGTGATCGAGCGAGAGATCGCACGCAACACCGTCGTCTCTGCTTCTTATTTATTCAGCTTTGGAAAATACCTGCCGAATTTCGTGGATACCAATCTGAGTCCGCCGACAAGCAGCGCGCGAATCAATGTCGCGGACGGCCCATACGCTGGAGTGGTGTGGTCGTTTCCTTACTTCCTGGGTGCGGCCCGGCCAAATACCGCTTTCGCCCAAATTCAGGAAATCCGCAGCAACATCGACACGAAATACAATGCCCTCGTGCTGCAGGCCAACCGCCGGATGACTAACGGACTGCAGTTCCAGGCGAGCTACACCCTTTCAGTCGCCAGGGATGATGGGCAAAACTCAACCACCTTCACACCGAGTTTTTCAGCTCCCTTTAATCCATTCGATCAGCAGGGCGAGTGGGGTTACTCGGCATTCGACCGGCGGCATAAGTTTGTCGCCAGCGCTGTTTACAATACAAACTTCACCAGCCTGAAGGATAATAAGACAGCAAGTGCAATCCTTAATGGCTGGACGATTGCACCGGTCATTAACATGTTCTCAGGCGCGCGCTTCACGGCAGTCACCAATAGCTTTAGCCCGAGCGGTGTGTTTGGATTTAGCCAGGCCGGCGGCCTCAACGGTTCGAATGGCTCACTGCGTTTTTCCTATTTGCCAAACAACTTCTTCCATATGCCGCCTACCAAGTACGTCGATCTACGCGTATCGCGACGTTTCACCATCAAAGAGAACGCCAAACTCGAGGTGCTGGGTGAAGCTTTCAACATCTTCAATCGCACCCAGGTAACGGCCATCAACAACCGAATCTATAACGTTGCTTGCCCCGTAAGCGGAGCCGGGGGAACGTGTACCGCGACTTTCGATCCAACCTTCAATACGGCTAGTGATCTTTCGAATGGTTTCTTCTTCCGCGAGCGTCAAATCCAGCTCGGCGTCAGGTTCGAGTTCTAGAACCCGGCGTGCTTAAACCAAAGCTAAAGGGGCGGCCTTTATTGGCTGCCCCTTTTTGTTAGTTGAGTCTTTCGGTTTTGAGAGTTAATTCCGCGCGCCTCGACCGATCGCCACCATGCGCTCGACGGCGCGCCTTGCCTTTTCGGCGATCGCGGGATCAATTTCGATCTTGTATTCCATCGTGCGAAGCGAATGCAGGATCTTGGGCAGGGTGATGCGCTTCATGTGCGGACAGAGATTGCACGGCCTGATGAATTCGGTCGAGGGAAATTCAATGGCAACGTTGTCCGACATCGAGCACTCCGTGATCATTACGACTCGGCGGGCAGGTGACGCATGCAGGTGACGGACCATGCCGGCGGTGGAGCCAACAAAATCGACTTCAGCCAAAACATCGGGCGGGCATTCGGGGTGCGCCAGGACTTGTATGTCCGGAAACTGTTGTTTGTAAGATCGCACATCCGCGGCTGTGAATCGTTCGTGAACCTCACAATGGCCTTTCCAAAGAATGACCTCGACGCTGGTTTGACCGGCAACCCAGCGTCCAAGAAACTCGTCCGGCAAAAATATCACTCGATCAACGCCCAACGACTCGACGACTTCCACAGCATTCGCCGAAGTGCAGCAAATATCTGATTCAGCTTTGACCGCGGCGGAAGTGTTCACGTAAGTAACGACGGGCACACCGGGATATTTCTGTCGCAACAGGCGCACGTCATCGGCAGTAATCGACGACGCCAGCGAACATCCGGCTTCCAAATCAGGAAGCAAAACCGTTTTCTCAGGAGAGAGCAGCTTTGCAGTCTCAGCCATGAAGTGCACGCCGCAAAGCACGATCACGTCCGCATTTGTTTTAGCCCCTTCCCGGGCCAGTGTCAGCGAATCGCCCGTGATATCAGCAACGCCGTGAAATATCTCCGGCGTTTGATAATTGTGGGCGAGGATGACGGCGTTGCGTTTTTGCTTTAGCTCATTGATGGCCGCTACGTATGGCGCGTGAACCGGCCATTCAATCTCAGGCAAAACACCGCGAAGCCGCTCGAATATTGGCCGGGTGGCGACGGCCACCTCAGGTGTGTATTCCAAAAGACCTTCGGATGGATAACCCGTTGACTCTGTACTGTGATTTCTGACTTCCATAGTTCCAGATTATTCAGATGCAAATTCGAATTGCAACTTTGCCCGCTTTGTCAGTACCGGGAGCGATAGCCACCGGGTATCTGTCAATCCGACTCTTCAATCACTGCGACCCGGTCGCTATCGCTCCCGGTACTAACCTCGCGACAGTGAGACTGACGTCCAGGGCCCTCACGGAATGGGTTAAAGCACCGACTGAGATGTAATCGACGCCAGTCTCAGCTATTTGCCGCACGTTAGTCAGGCCAACATTTCCCGATGCCTCCAGCCTGGCGCGGCCGCTGTTCAGCACAACTGCCTGCCGCATCTCATCCAGCGGCATGTTATCCAGCATGATCCAGGCAACGCCGGCGTCGAGGGCTGCGGCAACATCCGCCAGAGTGCGTGCTTCAACTTCGATCGTCAAAGATGTGTTTGATTTGCGCGCGCGCCTTACGGCCTCGGTAATTGAACCGGCGAAATCTATGTGATTGTCCTTGATCAGAATCATGTCATAGAGGCCGGTGCGATGATTTTCACCGCCGCCGAGTCGCACAGCCAGCTTGTCACAAGCGCGCAGGTTTGGGGCAGTCTTACGCGTGTCAAGAATTCTCGCCTTCGTGCCCCGAACCTGATCAACGAACTCTCGCGTCCGTGTGGCGATCCCTGACATTCTCCCCAAAAAATTCAATGCGGTTCGCTCGCCGGTGAGAATGGCACGCGCCGATCCTCGAATCTCAGCCAGGGTCTGAGAGGCTTCGACGGCCTCGCCGTCAGCAACGGAAGCGACAAACTCGACCTGCTTGTCCAGCATTTGAAAGGCGGCGCGCGCGACAGCTAAGCCGGCCACAATTCCGCTCTCTTTCGAAATTATTTTTCCGCTCAGCAAAGCGCCGGCGGGAACAATTCCGTCAGTAGTCACATCGCCGGGGCCAATGTCTTCGGCGAGCGCCCGCTCGACGCTGGACAATATCTCCGGTGCAAGTGATAGTTCTGCTGCCATCAGATTAGAAAGCATAGCAAAGCGAACCGTGAATAGTAACCGCCCGGAAAGAGCCGCGATTACCGCCGAAATCAGACGACAAGCCTTGCAGATAGGCTTTGCGAAAGTTGGATTTGCGCGCACCGAAATCCTGCGTGACCAGGAAGCGCGATTGCGCGAATGGCTGGCGCGCGGATATCACGGCGAGATGAAATGGATGGAACGCGATCCGGCGCAACGTGCCGATCCGCAAAAACTTTTTCCGGCCGCTCGCTCTGTTGTAGTTGTCGCAATGAATTACTACACCCCGTATGAACATGCAGGCGGTACCTCTCTCACAGGGAAAGTCTCGCGCTACGCCTGGGGAGACGACTATCACGAGGTTGTCGGCGACCGACTGCGCGGGTTGCTGTCATGGATCAAAGAGCAATGGCCTGACGCCGA
>DATISD010000562.1:0-3291 GCA_035469005.1 Pyrinomonadaceae bacterium
CGAGTTTGTAACCCACCTCTAATTTGAGTCCGTCGTAAACAACAGGGACAGGAACTTCAGCAGATACCTTTAGGCCACGTTTGATCAATTCGTGTCGTAAACACGCGGCATAGGCGCTCTCAAGCAACCCAGGACCAAGCGCCGAATGAACCTTCATCGCCGCATCTACCACCGCTCCGCTGATTTCATTCCTTTCCATCATTTCCTATTTGTTATTTGGTTTTCTCTGTGTCCTCTGTGGTGAAATTTATCCTTTCTCTCACGGCGTAGATCGGTTTTGCCTGCGACTCGTGATAGGTGCGCACCAGCATCTCTGCCAGCAGGCCCATGAAGAAAAATTGCACGCCCAGGACCAGCAGCACCATCGTCAGCACCGGCAGCGGCGTCTGGATAAAGTCGGCATGGTGCGGCCAGCTCACGAACTTCATGAGAAAAGCAAAGACAGCGCACAGAAACGAAATGGCGAACGTCAGCAGGCCGGCGAAACCAAACATGTAAAGCGGCTTCGTTTGATATGACGCCATGAACTTGATGGTCATCAAATCGAAAACCACTTTGATGGTGCGGGATAAACCGTATTTCGATTTGCCCATCGTTCGCGCATGATGCTCGACCGGAATTTCCGTGACGCGTGCGCCGGACCAGGACGCGTAAATCGGAATGAAGCGGTGCATCTCGCCGTAAAGCTGAACGTCTTCGAGCGACTCGCGCCGGTAAGCTTTGAGTGAGCAGCCGTAATCGTGGAGCGGCACGCCGCCAATTTTCGAAATCAACCAATTGGCCAGCTGCGACGGAATCTTGCGTGTGATTAGAGGATCCCGGCGATTCTTTCGCCAGCCGGAAACGACGTCATAACCTTCGTCCAGCTTATCGAGCAGGCGCGCAATGTCTGCCGGGTCGTTTTGCAGATCGGCATCCATCGGAATCAGGACGCGTCCCTTTGCCGCATGAATGCCGGCAGCCATTGCCGGCGTCTGACCATAATTGCGGCGCAGGGCAATGACGCGCACGCGTTTGTCCTGAGCGGCAATTTCGCGCAACACATTCAAGCTTCCATCACTCGAGCCGTCATCGACATAGATAATCTCAGCCGTGCGCCCGAGTTGCTCCAACGCCGCATTCAACTTTTCCTGCAGCGGGCGCAGGTTCGGCTCTTCATTAAAGACGGGCAGGAGGACCGAGATCTCCGGCGCTTCATCATCATCCTCTGCGCGACGTGAGCGAGCCGGCAGTATTTCGTTTTCTTCTTCGTAGACTTTCATCTAATCAATTCGTTGGGCGACGCAAACTATTGAAACCCCGAAAGGAAAATTCAGCCGTCGAAGCCACCAGCGCTCTGCTCCCAGAATCCATCCAAGCAGACCATTCAACGCGCCAATCGTAATGTTGTTTTCCGAGGCTGGACGCACACCGGCGAGGCGCATTATCAATCTGCCAAACAGAATCGGCAGAAAAAATGTAATGTTCGCATAAGTTGCGCGCTCGACAATCAATCCCGCTTCGGCCAACCGTGTTTTAAGCTCAGGCAGCGTATAGCGACGACGATGATGACTGACGTCGTCCTGCACGCCCCAAAGAAACATGAATGCGGGAACAAACAACAGCGCCCGGCCTCGCGGACGCAGTACCCGCCGCATCTCTCTTAAGCCCGCGACATCATCATCGAGGTGCTCAATCACATCAAGCCCGGTTACCAAATCGAATGAGGCGTCTTCGTACGGCAGGGCCTCAGCCGCCCCTGGCTTAACTTTCGACAAACCGCGAGCGCGACAAAAATCCAGGGCTTCGTTTGAGACATCCACGCCTTCGGCGATACCGAAATTCGAAAGCATTTGCAGGTTCGCACCCGTGCCGCAGCCGACGTCAAGGATTCGCGGCCGGCGCTTGCCGATATCATTACAGATTCGTTCGATGAAACTCGCAGTGATTTTCCGGCGCCCGAGGAACCACCAGTGCCTGCCCTCGACCTCGTACATGATCGGGTAGGTATGTTCCTGCATTTCGCGTGGCAGGGCGGTCATATGTTCCGAAATCGCTGTCATACCGGCTCGCGGCTTTGCCGCCTGATGTGCGGTAAGGCTCGGCCTTACCGCAGAAGGTTCTCTCTTGCTTCGCGAGGCTACGCCTCGCTTGGGAGGCATAGCCTTTTACTTCGAAATAAAGGTATCAGAAAGGCAAAGCCTTTCCGCACATCAGGCGGCGAAGCCGCACAAACGCGCATTGTAGAACAATTGACTCCTCGTTGCAGATTCAGCTTCGGAATCTACGCGCTCAGGCTTTCGCGAAACCACTCAACGAATCGCTTGATACCTTCTTCGATTTGCGTCTGCGGATTGTAATTCAGAAGCCTGCGCGCCTTGGCTATGTCTGCAAATGTTTGCGGCACGTCGCCGGGCTGCATTGGCTGCCGATCAATCTTCGCAGTTTGACCCAGTGCGCTTTCCAGCAGCGAAATCAGTTCGCGCAGCTCGACCGTGCGCGACTCGCCCAGATTGATTACTTCATAACTACTTTGGTCGTATTCAATCGCGGCTCGCACGCCGGCGATGATGTCGTCGATGTAGGTGTAATCGCGCCGCGTCGTGCCATCGCCAAAGACGGGAATTGTTTTGCCGCTGCTGATCAGTTTCGCAAATTTGTGAATCGCCAGATCCGGCCGCTGGCGCGCTCCGTAAACCGTAAAGAATCGCAGACAGACAATGCGCAGGTCGTACAAATGCGAATACGTATGGCAAATCAATTCGCCTGCGGCCTTGGTCGCGGCGTAAGGGGAGATTGGATTGAAGATTGGATCGCCTTCACTGAACGGCACCTTTTCATTCGTGCCATAAACGGACGAGGAAGATCCAAACACGAATTGTTTGACGCCCCGCTGGCGCGCCAACTCCAGAAGATTCATCGTGCCGTTAATGTTTGTCTCGACGTACAGCCGTGGCTCAATCAGCGAAGGACGGACCCCGGCACGCGCGGCCAGATGGACGATGCAATCAAAGTTTGCGTCGCTCAATGCCTGATGCATCGCGTCGTAGTCGCGAATGTCCGCCTCGACGAGGTGATAGTTGGCATGAGCAAGGTGTCTCTTGATGTTGGTTCGCTTAATCGACGGATCATAGGAATCGTTGAAGTCGTCAATGACGGTTACGTGCCAGTCGCCTTCCGACAACAGGCGGTTGACAAGATGCGAGCCGATGAAACCGGCGCCCCCGGTGATTAGAATGTTTCCCATGTTCGGGTTGGAGTCAGTACCGCGAGCGGTAGCGACCGGGTAAAATCACTCAAAGTCAGGCGGTT
>DATISD010000563.1:0-6726 GCA_035469005.1 Pyrinomonadaceae bacterium
TTGCTTCGATGCGATTACAGAAACCGATCACTTCTTCAACCGATTCGCAGAGCGCGCGATTCTGGTTGACGCGGAAGCCCGCCGCGTCGGCCCAATTAAGAGCGTCCCAGTGGGTGGCAAATGCTTTGCGTGGGCCGAAAAAGACGTCGTAGGCAAACATTTCCAGCCTGCGCCGGGCTGTAATCGACGGGTCGAGTTGCCGAATCGTGCCTGAGGCCGCATTCCGTGGATTTGCAAAGCGCGGCTCGCCCGCTTCTTCACGCTCGGCGTTGATGCGTTCAAAAATTCGGCGTCCCAGATAAGCCTCTCCGCGGACTTCAATCTCGCGCGCAATGGCATTCGCCTTCTCGTTCAATCGCAGCGGCACACTGCGAATCGTGCGCACGTTCGACGAGACGTCTTCGCCACGAAAGCCGTCTCCCCGCGTCACGCCTCTGACAAACGATCCGTCTTCATAGTGAACCGAAAGCGAAAGGCCATCGATCTTCAACTCGGCTACATATTCGGGTGACTTACCGCCCGCCAGCTTTCGACAACGTTCGTCGAACGCGCGCAGCTCATCGATGCTGTAACTGTTATCCAGGGACAGCATCGGGACGCGATGCATGAACTCCGGAAAACTCTCCGCCGGTTTGCCGGCGACTCGCTGTGTCGGGCTGTCAGACGTGATTAATTCCGGATGCTTGCCTTCAAGCACACGAAGCTTCTCAAGCAATGCATCGTATTCACGGTCAGAGATTTCGGGGTTTTCCTGCAGGTAATAGAGTTCATCGTGACGCCGAATCTCGTCACGCAGTCTGCTTATCGTTTGTTCGATTGATGGCTTCTTGCCCAAGATCGTTTACGGTGGATACGCCGGACGTTAGGTTGTGTCAGAACCGCGAGCGATAGCGAGCGGATTCAAATAGCCCTTCCGTTTACCAAACTATTCGCGATAAACCTTATCGATGGATTCTTATTAGGCACTTCAGACATTCATCTGCGCCCTGATCCGCTCGCTATCGCTCGCGGTTCTGACACATCTGCGCTGACATCAAAACTCATCCGGAATAAAACAAATATCTCGGCCGTTCGGTGTTGCGATCAAATGCGCGGCAGACATAGCCCTCACCGAGAGCTTGCAGAAACTCTTCACGAACACGTAAGACTTCGCGCTTAGCGGCCTGGGGATTAGATTTTAAGAGCAAGGAGAAGTCCGCGGGAATCTCAATTGTTCGTTCGGCTTCGCCGTGATCGTAATCCTCACGTTGGGAGAACGCTTCCACTCGCGGGGAGCGCAATTCCCAGCTGGCAAACACCCGATCGCTGTCCATCCCGCTCGCACCACTTCCCTTCTCCGCGGGGTTGGTCACATAGTCGGTGCCGTAAAAGTTAACCGCGTATTCTCGAATAACCACGCCGAGACGATTCAGATTAAAATGCGCGTTTCGCGCACGCATTGGTTCGAAAGTCCATTTGATGAATTCGCGGCCCTCCCCCAGCGCTCGCGCCCTTTGCGCCCATTTCAATTGCGCGCCGACGCCTTTGTTCTGATACTCAGCCGCCACCGCCATCATATGCGAATAGCCAAAAATGTATTTGTCTTTTACTGCCGCGAGATGATGAACAAAACCTACCAGCTTTCCCTCAACGAAAGCGCCCAGTGTCCACCCACCGGCGCAGTGCGAAACAATCAAATGGCGGCGCGGAGATATTTCCAGATCCGGCAGACCGAACACTTCGCGCTGTAAGCGAATGCACGCGTCGTATTCGTCAATAGTTGAAACCTCACGTATGTCGACAATTGCGCGTGTAGCTTGCTGGTTTGAAGACATAGCAGCTTAAAACGCAAATAATACCACGGTGAATTGTTGATGCGAATTTTCTCGGTACGCACGCTTCCAGCGTGCAGAGCAGGCGAGACGCCTGCGTACCTGGATCAGGTCAATCGGAAGGAGTGTCATCGTCGGGTAAAATCTCAAGGCGAGACAGTTCGCCGAGTTGACTGAGGCTGTGCTGCAACTGGTGGGCAGAGTTCTGGATTCGCTCACAGAAATTGCGCTGAGCATCCGTCAATTTTTCCTGGGTGAGCAAAATCTCAGCGAAACCAATTATCGAAGTGAGAGGCGTGCGCAATTCATGCGCCAGATATGCGATGGACGCTGAACGGTATTCCGCCAATTCGCGAAGTTTTCGGTTCTGTTCCTTAAGATCCGCGTTTACTCTTTCCAGCAACTCGATCGAAGAATCACCTTGATCATTCTTCCTCTTCGGAGCAACACCGGATGTTGAATCAAGTCTTTCCATCGGTCTCAATGATTAGGGATCGCGTGGGCCGGCCTCAGTCGAGCCACGCCAACCTCTAGTGTCCGCCCACGGCCCCGGCTACCGCGCGCGCCTCTTCCTGAAGCGCGGCATTAACGCTCGCGTCGGCAGTCTCTTCTTTAGCGGACGCTGTGGATTGAAGCTTTGGCGAAGTTCCATCCACCGGAACCAGCCGAAAGTCCAACTTCGCTTCGGACTTGCCGCTGTCGCCCGAGCTGACACCGGTTGCCTTGCCCAGAAAACCTCCCAGCTTCTTTCCGGTTGAAGCTGCTTTCAACGTCGAGATGTCCGTATAGAGGATGTATGTGCACCCTCTGGCCTTCGCCTCAAGCGCCGCCTCGCTCGCCGAACTTGCATTGAGCGCCACGGCATCGATGCCGTTGCCGTTCAGCACCGCGATGAGCTGTTGACGCAGCGAATCTGTCGAGACGGCAGCTTTCGCTTTGTTATTAAACTCAACGACTCCCACCTTTGCCCGAGCCTGCGCGTTCGCCGTCGAGGGCGCATTGGTCGCCGGGTTGCCGGTCGGTGCTGTATTCTGGCCGGCCTGTTCCCGAGTCGGGGTCGTTTGCTCCGTCGATGGCGCTCCGTACATTTCCTGCTGGCTGGCTGCCTGAGTGTATCCAGCGGGAATGTCGAACAACGCGGCATCCAGAGACTGGCGCGTAAGTTCAATGACCTCCCTGGTCATCGTAAAGTTTGCGCGGCCGTCCTCTCCGTACATGGTCGTCGTTTCGATTAGAGGAAAACCAAGTTTCGTCGGACCCGTGTGGCGATACTGGTAACGATCGCGGCACCCTTGCGCCGACATTGCGCCCGTCTGCGGCGGCCGGCCGGAAGTTTCGCACGCAATTCCGTATTCGAGATTGATGTACCAGCCGTCATTCTCTATTCTCATCTTCTGTTGCGAGCAGGCGCCGGGTCCCGACTCCATCATCGTGGTTCGCTTCAGGTGACGGGCCGTGAACCCAAACATCTCTTTACGTTCGCCGGTGTCGACGGTGTTAATAGTCATTGTCACGACGCCGCCCCGTTGCGCCGAGCCGGGAGTGCTGGTTGCGTGCCCGGCGCCCGCGCCTGTCGTGTCACCTTCGCCTGTGTCCATCGGTGTAATCAGGTACTTGCGGGTACTGTCGTTGATCTGAATGGTGCGCTTCAGGTCGCACTGCGTGATGTTTATCTGGCTTTGATTCATGCCGCCCATGGACGCCTCGTCGCGCTGCCGGCTGCCCTTAATCATGGTCGTGCTTTGATACGTGTTCCCGCCGACCGTGCTCTTAATCGTGATCTTGAAATCACCGGTAATCGGTTTATCAGCAGTGTCGCGCGTTCTTTGCGCGAAAGAAATTGCGGTGATAGTTGAGATGCTGATGATGATAACGATGAATAGAAATAGCCTGACTTTCATGAATAAACCTCGTACGTGATTGTTAACAATTCTTTGGGGGACTGTTAAGGAAACTATCAAAAAGTGAGGCGTTACTCAAATCACGATAGTGTATTTCTCTGCGTTTTCCTTTGCGACGATGCTACCACTCCAATGGCTCTGCCACTTGATGCGCGGCAAGTCTTCGACTTGCCGGCTGCGGACCTTTTTCTGCTCCAAGGGTCTGCGACCCGGCACGATCTCAGACCATTGGATTAGTTGGGCATTTAACGGCAAGCCACAAACTTGCCGCGCAACCACGCGGCGAAGCCGCACTCTACCGCCCGGCGATCTTCCAACGATTCAAAAACGCTACCAAATCCCTCTTCAACATGGTTCGCGCGGACTCGAACTCACCGTCACCGCTGCTGTAAAGCAACTTGCCATCGCTGCTCAGCACAGCGATCGCCGGCACACCTTTATCAAGAGGAATTCGGCACGTCTTAACCAGATCGGGATTCTTTTCGCCTTCGCCGACGTCGACGTGCACTAGCAGGAAATGTTGCGCGATGATTTCGCCGACCGCTCCCTCATGGAGCGCCCGATCCAACACATGACAGTCGTAACACCAGTTCGCCCCGAAGACGAGCAGCAGACGCTTCTTTTCCAGGACCGCTCGCTTGAGCGCTTCCTGAATTTCCTGGTTGGCGTCCGCGTTTGCAGGATAGATTTCCGTTTTGACTGATACTGACTCGAGCAGTTGATTGTCAGCCTGAGCGCGTCTTTCCTGGACGACTGCGTTGTGAGAGGTGCCCGAAACCAATATTGCCAAAATGATTCGAGCGCCCCGGAAAAAATTCATTTCACTGAAGCTCAGCGCCAAAAGTGGAACCGTGAGGCTCGGAAGCAAATACTTCCTGCTTTGGTTTTACCGTGGGTTGTCGCCGGATGCCGAATAGGTCACGCTTCCTTCTGGTCATCATGATAACCAGGCGCAGACAAATCCGGTTAAAGAAACCGAGGTTACTCTTGCGCACGTTGTCGGCGGCAATACCGTTGGGGTAGAGCGACATAAAGCCGATGCACGCGATCCCGTAAAACAACTTGCCACTAAGCGAAAGTCTGGCCAGCGGGCCGCTCCGGACGCGTTTGAAGATCGCCTTCGCGCTGTAAAACTGCTTCCAACTCTTCTCGACTTCGCGCATCAGCTCTTCATTCGATAGGGTTGGGTGTTTGACGGTAACTTCGGTGTGGTCGAAGTCAAGCCAAAACTTATCACGGATGAACTGGGCCGAATGTTTGGGCACATAGTCCACCCGGTCACGGTTCTTCAGATCGCGCAGCATCTCGTGATAATCCTTGGTGCCGGGATACACGCTGTAGATCGGGAACTGAGCGAAGGCGGTCCCCGAAGCGATTGCGAACTCGCGCATGGTCCGCAAGGTGGCGACGGTGTCGCTTTCGAGCCCATTAATGATCGAAGCCAGCACCACCATTCCGTGGTCCTGAATTTTTTGAATCGCTTCAACCATGCGCTGGCCCACCGGATTCCAGGTCTTGTTCGCGGTCTTCAATCCCTCTTCAGTGAACGACTCGACTCCGATCAGCGCGCCACGCAAACGCATCTTTTCATACATCGCATCGAGGTATTCGTCATCGCCGATTACTTCGGCAGTCATTTGGGTGAAAGCATAGAGTGAAGTCGGCACCGCTCGATCGTATTCATCGAAGAGCCGCATCCGATCCTCACGCACTTTCTCGAGCAACTGCTGCGTCGCGGCGTTCTTTTCGCGGGCGATGCGGCCATAAGTCGCCGGGGTGAAATTGTCGTCGGCAAAAAAGATATATCGAAAGCCCAGCGCATGAAGCTCGTTTGCTTCCTCTATGATCTGATCATTCAGGTGCAGCCGCGGCGTCCTGCCTTCCGTCACCCAAACGGAGCAGAAGCTGCAATTCTCCGGACATCCGGCAACGGTTTGGATCGAACCCATCAAGTACTTGGTCGGATCGAGCAGGTCCCAACGCGCTTTGACCATCTGCTCTCCGGGAACTCTGCCGCCGTCGTATACGCGTTGCAGCCGGCCGTTCAATTCGTCTTCGATGATCTTGCGCCAGATCAGATCGCCGCCGCCTCTGACGACCGCGTCCGCGCCCATCTCAAGCGGCTCTTCCGGAAAGATTGTGGGATGAATCCCGCCAACGATTACGGTGGCGCCCCGCTTCTTTGCTTCGCGCAGGACGCGGTAGCCGGGCCGGCAATTGCCCGTATGAATTCCAACACCAACAATGTCGCCGGCCTTAACCTTATCGGGATTAAAAGAGGTGATAGGTTCGTCGATTATGATCGGATCGCCGACCAGCTCGGTGGGTGTTGCCCCGGCAATTACGTATAGCCATCTAGGGGTAATCACACTGTAGCCCACCGTGGTGTTCGCCGGATTGACCAGAAAGACTTTACGCATTCAACGGTTCCTTCTGAGAGTTTATCAATAGCAAAGCGCCCGAATAGCGAAGCACTATACCCTTAAATCTCTCAGAACGTCCACGAAATTGCTTGTACGGACCTGGAGCGCTCAGATCCGGCCATTAGCACAAGGCTTCCGGTCTCCAATTAGACTCGTACGCAGGAGAAGTGGCCCAAAATTCGGCGGGAGGCTGCGCCAACTGTGTTCGGGACTAGTCTCCGAACCAGAAGCACGCCCAAGATCCAGCGGGAGGCTACGCGAGCGATGGCTCTGCCACGCCGATGCGCGGCAAGTCTTCGACTTGCCGTTAACGAGCTTCATTCATCTAAGGTCTCCGACCAGCACTGGCAGTCTTAGACCGCCAGATCAAGGCTCGGCATTTGCGGCAAGTCGGAGACTTGCCGCGCATCAGAGTGGATTTCTCAAGCCGGGACTTTTTCGGCAAAGCCGGGTGGCGAACTGATTTGACCATTCCCGTTGCCTCATCTGTAAATGTACTCCAAATCATATTTTGAAGCTGGAGCGGTTGTGCTCTATTGTCCAGAATCCGTAACCGCGAAGCGGTTCCGTCCTTCAGCCGCGTTTCGGCTA
>DATISD010000564.1:0-2159 GCA_035469005.1 Pyrinomonadaceae bacterium
TCGCCGGCGTTGTTCAGAAACGCGGCCGCCGCAGCAGAATCGTCGATGTTGTCCGCTGGAATTTCGAAGCGTACGGCCTTCGGATAATCATAGGCGCCACCGGGATCCGTCATGGCGACGATGCCGGTCTCAAGCTCGGGACGGTTCACCGCAACGGCCCGATGAAGATCGTGGGTGAAAGTTGCGATGCCGCAGAGGCGCGGAAGATGATTGCCGATGAATGCTATTCGTTGAATCGGTTTCATTGAGTTGTTTCCATGTCGACGCACTGCAGCAACTGCGGAACCATGCGGCCCGTATAGGCGACGAGACCCGCCAAACCGCTCTTACCAGCGCGAATGTTGACGTGATCTGCCTGCGCGAAAACGGCTTCGCCTATGGTCAAGTCGAACGAACCGGCGCGCGCGCTGCCGCCGACGACCAGAAGCCAGGTTTCGTGTTTTGCTTCCAGGCACCACGCAGAGTTCGGCGCCAGTTCGATCCGTTCGAATGTGAAGTGCGAATTCGAAGTCAGAAGCGTCCGCGCGTCGGTAAGCCGCGTCGACGTGACACGAATATCGGCGGGACCGGCATTCGCCACCGCAAGTGCGTTCTCGATATGGAGTTCACGCCCGCGGCCATGATCGAACAAGCGAAATGTCGCGTCGCTGCGCTGCTGAATTTCTGCGATCACAAGACCCGCCCCGATCGCGTGGATCGTGCCGGCGGCAACGAAGGTCACGTCGCCCGGATGCGCCGCCTGCCAAACGACAAGATCCGAGATCGAGCCATCGTCGATGGCGTGTCGCAGTTGTTGCGGGCTGATACGCTGTTTTAGGCCCAGGGCAATCTTGGCTCCGGGCGTGGCGCTCAGAACATACCAGGCTTCGGTCTTGCCGTTCGGCAGCCCGATTGACTGCGCGTATGCATCATCCGGATGAACCTGGATGGAAAGCGGCTGGTTGGTGAACAGCAGCTTCAGCAGAAGCGAAGATGGGGCGGCCGTCGCATCGGAACGCTCGAACCAGATTTCGCCAATCGTATTGCCGTCATCGCCTGCGCTACTCCAGGGACGTGGATCTAATACCCCCCAAGGTTTTGGTAAGGAATGCGCCTGCGCATGTTCAATCGTCATAGCCCCTGCTTTTTAGTTGGCCGAGAAAGCATCTATCGATGCCCGCGATGGACTCAGGCGAAAACGCTGGCCGAAAGCGTGAGCTCGCTCTCAGGAGCGACCCGCTCATGGTTTTCGGCGGTGCTCTTGATGCGGTAGATTGGATCGTTGGGATCGCGGTCTGAAGACGGAATGAGATGGCGGATTTCATAAGGCCCCGGGGCCAGCGATCGAAGGACGTTGCGGTCGAGGTCGACGATTTGACCGACTTTGAATTTATGCGCCATCAGGCTTTCCATTCATGATGCTGGGGTTGGAAACGTAGTCGGCGGAGTTGGCTTCGTCCTTGTGGTTATGCAGAAAGCGAGCAATCTGGCCTCGCAATGCGGCCGTTTTCGGAATGTCTCCGAGCGAGCCTGCCGTATCGAAAAGCTCGCGCTGGAGCTTCGTCGGAATTGTATTCCACTGCATGATGACAGCCGCCCCGAGGCAGCGAAGAATATGCTCTTCGATCTCCGCGACAGCATTGCTGTCGCGGCGATTCCCAACGATTTCGCTCTGCGCGTGAATGTCTCGCGAGCGGATCATCTTGTCGAAATTGGCCGCCAGCCAGTCCTCATTTTGCGCCAGATCGGTGAAGCTTTGCTTCGAACGCTGAAATTCGCGGATTTCGCTGGGAACGTTCGTCGTTTTTGTCAATTCGGCGAATTCCGCTGCCTTTTTTCGAAATTGATCTGCCGTAAACATGGGAAATCCCTCGAAGACGCGAGTCGAGCGCGTCGTCCGCTCAATCGCGCCGTTTGGTCTGCTTGTTGGATATTGAAGACCGTATATGGGGATGATTTGGCGTATTGCGATGAATATTCATGCCGTTGTGGGAGCTGATTGGCCTGTAAACGCACTATGCGGCCAGGGGCTCGGCGCCACCCGATGGGACCAGAAGCAAGGGAAGCCGTATTCTGACGGTCGTTCCGGTCGGCCCCTGTTTTGACGGGACGATGGTACCGCCAAGCTGGCGCACGAAGATCGCGACGTAGTCGGAACCTCGTTTCTCCGGACTCTTCGC
>DATISD010000565.1:0-2254 GCA_035469005.1 Pyrinomonadaceae bacterium
CGCACAAATCGAAGGCCTGACCCCGTTTGTTATTTTGAGGTTCCGCTGCGCAATCGAAGTTCGCGCTTCGTACGATTGAGGAAGAAGACGTCCGCGCTCCCAGCGTCAGGCCTCACAGCCTCGGCAGCGCAAAACTAAATTTTGATCCACGGCCGACTTCGGATTCGACGGCGACTGAGCCGGCGTGCTGCTCGACGACTTCTTTCACGAAGGCCAAACCCAGACCCGTCGATTCTTCGTCTTTCTCCTGGCCGTCGCGCGCGACGCGATAGAACTTTTCCCAGATACGATCGATTGATTCAGCTGGAACCCCATACCCGCGATCTTCGACTATTACTCGAACGGCTTCCGCCTCAAGGACAGTTGATACGGTGACAGTTGTGCGTTCGGGGCTGTAGCGGATAGCGTTGTCCAGGAACCTCATTATCGCCTGCGTAATCAAACTCCTGTCCGCGGCGATAGGAGGAATCGTACCGTTCGGTTGTTCGACCAACCGAATTCGTTTCTTCTTCGCCACCGGCTGCATTGTAGCGATGGCTTCGCGGGCGACTTCGTCCAGGCGGAGCGCAATTTTCGTGACCTCTTTCTTGTCCGCACGCTCGAGCTGGGTCACTGACAGAAATGTATCGATCATTCGCGACATGCGCTGTGATTCGTTCGAGATGATTTGCAGAAACTCGCGGGACTCTTCCGGAATCTTGTCGTCGACGGCCAGCAGTTCAGAAAAGCCGTTGATGCTGGTCAAAGGCGTCCGCAGCTCGTGCGACATCAAAGAGATCATGTCGCTCTTCATCTGCTCGAATTCCTTCACACGTGTGACGTCGCGTATGCGGATAGCGAAGCAAAGGGGCTTGTTACTCCCATTCCTGTACCCGTTCCCGTTTCCGTTGACGGATCCGGCCTCAGTGGCAAGCGAGATTCTCAACTCCAGAGTCTGATTGCGATCCGGGAATTTCAGTTCGGTCTGATACGGCTGACTGGATTGCAAGACGCGCCGCACGGCGATCGACGGCTCGTCAAACACGCCCGACTTAAACCTATCGAGCAAGCCAAGCAAATCGACATTTTGCGCTTCGTCCTCGCTCATGCCGGCAGCGAGAAGCATAGCGGCATTCATATAGCCGACTGTGCCGTCCAGATAAGCGAGCGCATACGCGTCGGATGCCTCCGCCAGAACATACGCGCCGAACTTCTGCTCATTTATCACACCGCTCAAATAGTCGAAGGCGTGCAGCCGGAAGCTGGACGTACGCGCCGAAACGAAAGCCGGCAGGTTGCCGTCAAGTTTTTTCTGGCGCGCTTCCTCGCACTGCAGGTTCCGCGCCAGTTGCCCGCCGACCGCGGTGAGCAAACGTCGATCGGCTTGATCAAAGCTTTCACGCAAGCGCAAAAGCAATGCGCCGACTGTTCTGCCTTCGTGGTTCACCGGCATTGCCACTGATTCAAACGAATCGATCTCGCCTGACGAAGCCACGACTATTTCGTTCCACGTCACCGCGCGATCGCACAACTCAATCAGACGGCGCCAGACCGTATTGCGTCTTGACTCAGGCGCGCCGCTCGGATTGCTGCGCAAGCGCGCGCAAGGAACCAGCACGCCGAATTCATCTGGTTGCAATACAACTGCTTCTTCCAATGGCAGGATCGTCTGCAGGAGCTTTAGCCCGTTCGTTAGCCTCGATTGCGAAATTGTTGGTTCGATTATGTTCATCCGCCGCGATGTTTCGTTTACGCGCTCGGTCAGCAAGGAATCAATCAACCAGAGGCGATATAGTTGGACGATAGAGACGGACATCGCCGCGCCGAAGGCCAGCGGTGCGAACAGGATGTCTACTTTGAGATAACGCGAGGCCAGAAGACTGGCGGCTGCGGTAGCCAGAAAACCCAGGCCCAGGATCCAAAAAGATCGACGTGCACCGGCGCGGCTCACCAGGAAGCCCGCGCTGACGCTAACGCCAACTATCAACAACAACCCAAGCCAGGTTTGCGGCGTTTGCAGTGGCGCCTCGCCTCGACCGACATCCACCACAAAGGCCGCCTGCAGCGAATCAATCAGTCCGGCCCGCCACACCACACACGTGGCCGCACCCGCGAGTAAAGCGAGCACAATAGAAACGAGCAGAGATTTCCAGGAGAAGGTCTTCAATTTCGAAGCGTGGTGGATCGTAAGGTTGGGCGACGTGAGAACCAACTACCAAACGAATTATACACTGACGGTCAGCGTTTGTAAGCAACTAAAATTCCCGGCTTTGCC
>DATISD010000566.1:0-2248 GCA_035469005.1 Pyrinomonadaceae bacterium
CATGGCGAACAGTACACTTTTCATAAATATACGCCCGGAATGCGGCTAAGTGCGTCTGTTCGCCTGAGTCGCCGGCTACAGCGGATTGCCCTGCGAAAAGCGAAACTCTTAATCAGCCCAAGTTACGCCCACGCGCGCGAGATTCGAAATGAATTGGACGGCCCACTGCCACCAATCGTAGTTGTGCCGAACGCTCTTGGTATAGAGAAAAGCAACGGCCACCGTCAGACCACAAAGTCTCCAACTGTGCTGTATGCCGGCCGGATAGAACAGCGTAAAGGCATAAAGACGCTGCTTCATGCGGCCGCGCAAACACGGGACGTGTTGCCGCAATCGCGGTTCATCTTTGCCGGAGACTTCCATTCATCCGTATCGCGAACCGAGTTCCAATCGTTAGTGAGACAGCACGACCTTGAGGGATCCGTGAGTTTGCTTGGGCCCGTAGGCTGGTCCGTTTTGAGTGATTTATATCGGAATGCGACTGTGGCCGTTCTGCCGTCGCATTACGAAACGTTCGGCTTGGCCGCGCTCGAGCCGATGGCCTTTGGAACGCCGGTCGTTGCGTCCGCTTCAAGCGCGCTGCCGGAGGTTGTGGTGCATGAAGAGAACGGCAAGTTGGTGACTCCGGGCGATTGCGGAGCTCTGGCCCACGCGATGATTGAGATGCTAAGCGAGCCGGCCGCTCGTGATCGAATGGGCAAAGCCGCGGTTGAACATGCGGCCCTCTTCAATATCAAAAGACTGATGCCGCTGAACGAGCGGGTTTATGAATGGTGCCTCAGTGAATCATTCGGCGATGCTGAAACTCATGTCTTCTTTTCACCGCATTTGGACGATGCGGTCTTGTCGTGCGGCGGCGCCGTTGACAGGCTCGTGTCTCAGAAAAAAGACGTTCATGTCATTACCGTTTTTGCGGGCGCTACCGGCAATGCAGGCTCAGCGTTTGTGCGCCACTTACACAAAAAGTGGGCGGCGAACGGAGATGTCACAGATTTGCGCCGGAAGGAAGATGAGCAGGCATTGAAGTCGCTGGGCGTCACTAATATCGAGCACTGGGATTACGCCGAAGCACCTGAGCGCCGCGGGCGCGAAGGTCAAGTGTTATACGGGACCTACGAAGATCTGCGCGCCGTAGCACGGGACGATCAAGAATTGGCAAGAGGTTTGACGAACAAGATCCTGATGCTCAATGTTGTGTCGCCAGACGCAATCCTCTATTTCCCCTTGTCGCTGGGCCAACATGTCGATCATCGGATCCTCTTTGAAGTTGGTTGTGAGTTGAGTGCGCAGGGAAAGCGAGTTCGGTTTTATGAAGACTTTCCGTACGCGGAGAACTACGACCGTGATTACTTCGAGCTGAATTGGATGCCGCGAATAGTTTCAATTGATGTGCAAAAGAAACTCGACGCAGCACTTGCTTACACGACCCAGATTCCCGGTCTGGGCGGATCCGGAAGTAATTTGGAAAAGCGTCTGCGAGCCTTTGCTTCGCCCGACAAATCAGGCAGAACGACCGAGCGTTATTGGGAACGGGTGGCATCTTCAATACCAAGTTCGAGGTTGCAAATGGCGAGCGCCCCTCTGCGGCTGCGGCAGGACGCGCTAAGGTTCGCAGACTTCAGAGAGTTCGTCCGAACCTTCCGCTGGCATGATCTAAACGAGATGCTCCCCCCTGGAGACGGCGACTGCCTCGATTTGGGATGCGGGAATGCGCGTCACCGAGCTTTGATCGAGCGCAGGGGCTACCGATGGATTGGCTTGGATCGCAACGACCGCGCGGCAAATGTTAAGAGTGATGCTGCGGCCCTTCCGTTCACTTCGGGCAGTCAGGCCGCGGTAGTCGCCTGGCAGATGCTCGAATACGTCGAAAGGCCGGAGGCTGTCTTTGCTGAAGCGGCGCGCGTGCTCGAAACCGGCGGAGTCTTCTGTGGCAGCGTATCGTTTCTCGAACCCGTTCATGGCCAGACGTACTACAACATCAGCCCGCTCATGCTGGAGAAACTGTTATCGCAAAGCGGTTTTGCCGACATTCAGATCAAGCCGGGCCTAAACGGATTCAGCTTGATGCTGTGGACGTGGCTGCGCCGAACAAGGATACCAGGCGCAGATCGACTGGCGATTCCGGCAGCCTTTTTAGCGCTGGTTCCGTTAGCTGCACTGCTGTTCTTCACAAGCTGGCTATCGCGATTTATGGGATTTGGTACCGGCCATTTGATGAACTGGATTTCGCAAGCCGCGCCTTTGGAAT
>DATISD010000567.1:0-2201 GCA_035469005.1 Pyrinomonadaceae bacterium
TTCCCGCCCCGAGTCACCATGGTTCGCCGACCAGGCCGAAATGTTTGCGAAGGGTCAACTTAAGAAGGTTGCGTTCACGGCGGCCGACGTTGAGGCGCAAGCAGTCGTCCGGTACCGGCCGGGCGAGAAGTGAGCGCAGCAGAATTATCTAAGCCGCGCGGCTTTCTCAAAAAGTCGATCTGATCTGGAACGAGCCCGTTAGTACTGGAGGCCCGTGCCGCCCCGGCAAACTGTTCCAACAGCTCTTGTCATACTTTGACATAGGCGCGAGTGAGCGGTATTTGTAAACGCGCAAAGGAGCGGCTGGTTCAACCCCGAAACAACTCGATGTACTTCAAACAGTTCTATCTTGGATGCCTGGCCCACGCTTCGTACCTGATTGGCTCAGATGGTGAAGCGGCCATCGTCGATCCACAACGCGATGTCGATCAGTACGTCGCCGAGGCCGAAGCTCAGAATCTTAAAATCAAATATATTATCGAAACGCATCTGCACGCGGACTTCATCAGCGGCCACCGCGAACTCGCGGCACGCACCGGCGCCCAAATCGTTTTTGGCCGTCAGGCTAATGCAACCATTTCGCATCAGGCCGTAAAAGACGGCGACGAGTTGGCCGTCGGTCGCGTGAAACTTCGAATAATCGAAACGCCGGGCCACACGCCGGAGAGTATTTGCGTGCTGGTTACTGAAAATGCGGGCGAGAAAGCAGGCGAGGACGCCTGCTTACCGCAGAAACTTCTGACCGGGGACACGCTTTTCATAGGCGACGTGGGCCGGCCTGATCTTGCCGGCGGCAAAGGTTACACGCCGCAGATGATGGCTGCGATGATGTACGACAGCCTGCATGAAAAACTGTTACGGCTTGACGACGCAGTTGAGGTCTATCCCGCCCACGGCGCCGGCTCGATGTGCGGAAAAAATCTTTCGACGGAAACCTCTTCGACGATCGGCCAGCAGCGAAAATTCAACTATGCGCTCCAACCGATGACGAAAGAACAGTTCGTCACTATGATGACGACTGACTTGCCCGAAGCTCCGGCTTACTTTTCCAAAGACGCAGAAATCAATCGCTCAGGCGCCGATGCTCTGAGTGGCCTGCCTAAACCGCAACCGCTCTCGCCTGACGATGTCCGGGATTTCGGTCAGCACGGTTGTGTGATTCTGGATGTCCGCACCGCCGCCGAATTTGGATTAGCTCACGTTCCGGGTTCGCTCAACATCGGGCTCGGCGGTCAGTTCGCATCCTGGGCCGGCTCGTTAATTCCGATCACCGCGCAAATTGTCATCGTCGCTAGCTCTGAAGCACAGGTCGAAGAAGCCCAGATCCGTCTGGCCCGAGTTGGTTTGGAAAATATGAAAGGGTTTCTCGCCGGAGGGATGGACGGATGGCGAGCGGCCGGCTTTGAAGTCGCGGAAGTGCGGCAGATTAGCGTGGGCGAATTAAAAGAACTGATCGACACGCAAAAGGTTTTACAGGTTATCGACGTGCGCCGGCCGGCCGAGTACGCGAGCGGCCATACGCCGCGCGCCGTGGCGGCCCCATTAGCGAAACTCCGGGAGACTCTTCCGACCCTGGGCCTGAACCCCGATGGACCGAGCGCAATTATCTGCGCGGGTGGCTATCGATCCAGCGTGGCCACCAGCATTGCTCAGCAACTGGGCTTCACGAATATTTTGAATGTAACAGGCGGGACGACTGCCTGGATAAAGGCCGGGTACGAAGTTGAGATGCCCGCTAAGTCTGCAAGCAACTAAGATTCAAAATCGCAGAAGAGCACGGCTTTGCCTCAAAAGTGGTTTCTGTCAAATGCATTCCGGCTTCGTCGGCCACACCACAGGTACAGAACCGCGAGCGATAGCGAGCGGGATCAGAGCGCAACTTAGAAAACCAAATTGATTTCAAGCTTTCAACGCCGTTCGCGCTGGTTACCCCTTTATCCCGCTCGCTATCGCTCGCGGTGCTGGACTCAAGCCCCGGGCAATAGGCCTTCGTGATTCACGTCACACTAAAGAAAAATTGACATTAGAAGACTCGACAAGGGCGACTTTGCCGGACTAGAATTCACGGCAGTGGCATTCGTTCCGACAATTTCGAGACTCCGTTCCGCGCTGGGCTTTGGGCTGATGCTGTGGTGCGCAGGCACAGGCTGTCTGGCTCACGGCATGGCGATGGGCAGTGCACCAGGAAGCAAGCCGGCCAA
>DATISD010000568.1:0-4665 GCA_035469005.1 Pyrinomonadaceae bacterium
CGCTAATCTGTTTCGCAACAGCCTGGAAAATTGGACGCGAAGTTCGACTCCGGCCTACACATCGAATGAAGACATCAACCTGACTGTCCGTGAGTTTAACGATAGCGTGCGGCGTTTGCGGGACCGGTTTGACCGCCGGCAAGCCACCGCTTACGAGGTTCAGGACGTTCTGAGCCGGGCCAGCCGCATTGACGAGTTCGCGAGTCGCAACACGCTGGACCTGCGCAGCCAGAATTTCTGGTCGAGCATGCGGGCTGACTTGAGCCGGCTGGCGAGCGCTTACAATCTGACCTGGCAGGTTTCGAGCTACAACCAGTCAGGAAATACTTCCGGTTATCCGGCTTACGGAAATCAATACGGCGTTCAAGCGCTCACCGGAACTTATCGCATCGATCGCGCGCGGAGCGATGACGCGAGGACGGCGGCCGGTCGCGCGGCGCGAAACCTGCCGTACAGCCAGCGCGCTCGCGTGCTGGATCTGATCAGCCGGCGTTTAGATCCACCCGAAGAGCTGGCAATCGATGTCCGTGGTCGAGCGGTCACAATGGCGTCAACGCGTGCGGCCCAGGTATCGTTCGAAGCTGATGGTCGTGAAAGAATCGAAACTTCGCCAAACGGATTGAGAATTCGATCGCGCGCCTGGCTCAGCGGCAATCAACTAACGGTGAACTCCACCGGTGATCGAGGCAACGAATTTCATGTTAGCTTTCAGCCGATGGAGAATGGCCAAACGTTGGTGGTCACCAGGCGAATTTTCGCTCCTGAATTGAATCAGTCTGTCGAAGTCAAAAGCACTTACCTAAAAACAGCGAGTGTTGCTCGCTTTGACGTCTACAATCAACAGAATGCGACACAGTATCCGGTTGCTTCGGGGACTTTCGTGGTTCCGGATGGCACTCGGGTTACTGGTGTACTGGATAACAGCCTGTCCACACGAACAGCCGCAGTTGGCGATAGATTCAACCTGCGAGTAACCGATCCGGTTGAATTTCGCGACGCCACCGTAGAAGGCCACGTCTCGAGCATTCAACGCAGCGGGCGATTAACAGGTCGATCGGCGATGACCCTCGACTTTGACCGTATTCGACTGCGTGACGGCAGCAGCTATCAATTTGCCGGATTGCTCGAAAGGGTAATGACGAACGACGGTGAAACCGTCCGCGTTGATACTGAAGGCGCCGTGCGAGATCGGAATCAAACCACCCGAACGGAGGAACGCGCAGCCATCGGAACCGCTGTTGGCGCGATTATCGGAGCTATTGCCGGTGGGGGAAAAGGTGCTGCTATCGGGGCCATTTTGGGCGCCGGTGCCGGCGCAGGTTCAATCTATGTTGAAGGTCGAAATGAGTTGGAACTTAATCGGGGGACTGAACTGATCATTCGTGCCGGCGCTCCGAGCGTCATCGCGAGATGAACGTGATCTGTTTGGTGTCACCATGATGATGATTTCGGAATGGCTTAGCGCGTTTCCGAAAACTTGATCATTCAAGAAAACCTGGCGAGGTGGCTCTCGCCAGGCTTTTCTATGTTTGCGACGAGAGTTGAAGGAATCCAGGCGGCTGGCTGGTGCGACAAACTACGGCGTTAATTCTTTTCGCAATTCACGCTGCGCATCTTCGCGCAGTTGCTGTTCGGCGCGCGCGTTTTCCAAACCCAGCGGTAAATTCTTTCGTCCTTCATCTAAACGCTGGAGCATATAATTTGTCTCAGCCCAGCTGGCACCGCGGCTCGCGGCAGCTTCTATCATTTGCAGTCGGGCTTCAGCCTCTGCGCGCCGTGACGCGCCTTCCTGTTTTAGTCTTTCCAGCCGGGTGCGGTCGCGTCCCAGCTCTTCCAACAGCACCGACGTGTCAGGCGCATTCAAATACCGGGCGCGATTGATGCGCCTTTCCACTTGCAGCAAATCACGGCGCGCGCTGGCCGTCAGGCGCGACGCGTTCAGGCGGAGCGCCAACGTCTCTCGATAAGCGTCCGCCAGCAAGGGCTGTCGGGCCTCCATTTCTCGCAGGGCTCGTTTCTCGCCACTGGTAAGTTCGGAAAGAAAAAATCCAACTTCATCGGCAGTAACGCCATCAGATGCAAGACGGTCGCGGAAATCTCGCGCCCAACTTCGCCGAAACAGTAGCAGAACCAGCGTCACAATAATCGCCGCGATAAGCGCAAAAGGCACGGACGTGATCGCGAAAACAAGGAAAAGCGGCGAGAAACCGGAAAGCAAATAGGCCAGCAAAAGCACAGCTGGGGGCATCACCGTAACGCCGGCCAAAGCGAGCCAGGGCGCCGTTTTCCAAAGGCGCGCGATCCTTTTTTCTCGGGCAGTAAGTTTGCCCGAGCGCTCCGGGGCAAACTCGGTGGATAATTCGTCTTTCACAAATTTTGAATGATACTCGCCAGATGAACGACAGGCCAGCCGCAACCGCCGCCCTTCGGCGCGGTTTTGCCCGGCAAAGCCGTTGTAATATCATCAGGCCCGACCAATCTCGAGGAAAAGGATGATAATAGTCAGCAGGCTCAAGTTGATACTTTTGGTGACCGTTTGTTGCCTTTCGCTCATTGCTTCAGTGAGAGGTCAGGATGGCCGCCAACGCGGGCCGGCGAAACCCGTGACCGTACCGGTCACGATTCGCCTGCGTGATTCAAAGCCGGTTGAAATGCGCATTGTCGATTATCTGCTGCGCGAAGATGGCGAGATGCAGACGATTTTGTCGCAGCGCACGCCTAACGAAAGCCCCCTGACTTTGGCCATCCTTTTTCAGGACGATTTAGTTTCGTCAGTTTCAGTCGAAGCGCGGACCATCGCCGAGTTCATCCGCAATCAACCAGGCGGATCACGGGTGATGATTGCGTACATTCACCAGGGGTCGCTCGAAGTGCGACGCAAATTCACGAACGAGTTGGATAAGGTGGCTCAAAGCGTGCGGCCTCCGCTTGGTTTAGCGAGCGCTAGTCCTTTTAATCCTTATATTGAAATTATTGAAGGGTTGCGGCGCTTTGATTCCCAGCCGCTCGGACGACGCGCAATGATCGTCATTAGCGACGGCCTGGACGTCTCGCGCGGGGTCGATAGTTCCAGCCCGGGTCAAAGCCTCGATTTGCAGAGGGCCATCACTGAGGCGCAACGGCGCAGCGTGGCTGTCTACTCGATCTTTGTGCCGTCGATAGTTTCGGCCGGCCAGAATTTGAACTTGAACGGGCAAGGTTGTTTGGAACGGCTCTCGAGCGAAACGGGCGGGCGAGCATTTTTTCAGGGGACCTCGGCGCCGGTCAGCTTCGACCCTTTCCTGAGACAAATCGACACGTTATTAGGCAAGCAGATCGCCTTGACCTATCTTTCGACTCACACGAATAAGGGTTTTCACAAGTTGGATATAAAACCCCTGGAGCGCGACGTGGAGATTCTACATCCGGCGGGTTATACCAGGTAGCGTCAGGCGATATTCTTTTTCAAAGCAGCCTGGCGCCGCTGCATTTCTTTGATTTGCATTTGCAGCTCGAGCAAATGCATATCCAACATCAAGCGTAAATCATTGTTCAGCTTCAATCCGCGCTCAAAGTCTTTTTGAGCTGCGTTGCTCTCTCCCTGTGTTTGGCGAGCGAAACCGCGTTCGGCATACACCAATGGGTTTCGGTCATCGATTGAAATGCTCTTGTCAAAGTCAGCAATCGCGAATTTTGCGTTGCCGACGATGAGGAAAGCCCGCCCGCGTTTGAAGTACGCATCGGCGTCATTGGGATCGAACTGTATGGCTTTGTCGAAATCGGCCAGTGCGCCATCCAAATCCATGTGGTTCGATCTGATATAGCCACGATTCAGATAGGCTTGTGTGATGTCACGATTGTTGAGGGCCAGGCTCGCGTCGAGCTCAGCCATCATTTCATAGTCGGCAATCGCCCCGTCCAGGTCACCGGCCGCGCGTTTCGCCTTGCCGCGATTTAGATAAGCCTCGGCCAGCTTTGGATCGATGCTAATGGCCCGGTCGTAATCGGCAATCGCCCCGGCAATGTCGTTCTTGCCGAAGCGTTCAATCCCATGCTTTACATATTTCTTAGCGGAGTCGGAACGCTGGGCAGGCACACTGGCAACAAAAACGAGTAGGGTGGGGATGGCGAATAATAGAAGGCGCTTCATACTTACCTCCCGCGGCAACGCAAACTGTCAGTCTGCGGGCAGATGGTTTTCTGATCCTGGAACGCAACCTAACAGTTTGCGCGACGTCCTATTGAACCGTTGCCGGCAGGAGCGATCCGCGATTATCGGTTGCGATTGCATAACCGTCTGACGTCCTGCCAATCATGCCATGAAAATGAATGTCCGTGCCGGACAAAACCAAAAGTACGTCACCAGCATAATACCGCGTCTCGTCAATAGGGAAACGAATTACGGTCGCCTGGCCGTTCTCCTGCTCGACCGTTTCGAACGTGAAAGTATCAGCATCAACTACGTATGTCTGCGAATGAGTCGCGGTTCTTTGTGCGTCTGGCATTAAGATCTTTCCTTCTAAGAGGGCATTTTTTTTCTGATGGGGCGGCTAGTGGGGCTCGAACCCACGACCTCCTGATCCACAGTCAGGCGTTCTAACCAGCTGAACTATAGCCGCCATAAACGATGGCTAATTAGTGCGGGTGCAATTGTATCCGGCAGAAGAGCATGGAGCAAAGGGCAAA
>DATISD010000569.1:0-5015 GCA_035469005.1 Pyrinomonadaceae bacterium
CGTGCGTACCGGCGCACTAAAGAATCGGCAATGATGAAACAAAGACTCTCAACTTGCTCCCGGTTGTTCGTACCGCTAACGGTTCTTTTCCTCGCCGTCACTCCTATCGTTGCTCAAACACCATCGCGATCGAGATCGACATCACTCGACGGATACTGGCAATTTGAAATGGATCCAACCGACGCCGGAATTCGTCAGGAGTGGTTCAAGCGCGATTTACGAAGACCAATCAGACTTCCGGGAATACTCCAGTCGCAAAAATATGGTTTTCCGATCAGTACAACCACGCCCTGGGTGCTCACTCTTTACGACCACTTTTGGTATTTGCGTGAAGACTATAAAGCCTACACCGAACCTGGAAAGGTCAAGGTGCCGTTTCTTTCGCAGCCGCCGCGTCACTATCTTGGCGCCGCGTGGTATCAGCGCGACTTTCAAATCCCGAGGTCACTGTCCGGCCGCCGGCTTGTGCTGACACTCGAACGCCCACATTGGTTAACGACAGTCTGGATCGATGACCGGATGGTTGGCTCACAATCCAGTCTGGTCGCTCCCCACGTTTACGATCTGGGCGCCGTCGCACCGGGTTACCATCGGCTGACAGTTCGCGTGGACAACCGTCTGATCCTGCCTTATCGACCCGACGCGCACAGCGTCTCGGATTCGCTGGGCGGTAGTTGGAATGGCATCGTCGGCGCGATTGAATTGAGCGACACGGGACGCGTTTGGATTGACGATGCTCAAGTCTTTCCCAACCTGGCCCAGCACACGATGCTCATCAAAGTGCGCATCGGCAATGCTACGGGCCGGTCGGGATCGGCAACGCTGACGGCGATTTGGCCTGACGTCGGAGTCGTTCCTGTAACCTGGGATGAAAACGGAGGCACCGCAGAAGTTCAGGTGCCAATTCGTTTGGACGCCGAGACGTGGGATGAATTTCATCCGAAGCGGTACCCGTTGCGATTGTGGTTAAAGGGAACGGATGTTGATGAATACGAAGATCTATCCGTGGGGCTGCGCGATTTTCACGCTGAGGGCAACCAGTTCATCCTCAACGGCCGGCCGATCATTTTTCGCGGCACTCATAGCGGCGGCGATTTTCCGCTTACCGGTTATCCGCCGACAGACGTGAAGTCATGGCTGACGCTCTTCGAGACTTGCAAGAAGTGGGGCCTGAACCACATGCGGTTTCATTCGTGGTGCCCGCCCGAAGCAGCGTTTGAAGCCGCAGACCAGATTGGTTTCTATCTCCAGCCTGAGCCGGGCATGTGGAATGAGATCAGCCCCGGCACTCCGATGGAGCGAATGCTTTATGAAGAGACTGATCGAATGATCAAAGCCTATGGCAATCATCCGTCGTTCATGCTGTTGTCGGCGAGCAACGAACCGAAAGGCAGATGGCAGGAGTCTCTCTCAAAATGGGTCAGCCATTATCACGCCGAGGATGCGCGGCGACTCTACGCCAGCGGCACGGGTCACACCGAGCGAGAGTTAGAGCACATCACCGACGGAACGGACTATCTCGCAATGCAACGCATCAATCAGTTGATGCTGCGGCGCGAGTCAGGATGGTTTGGCGGCGACTTCGGCCAATCACTCGTCGACATCAACATTCCGGTTATCTCGCACGAGGTCGGCCAGTGGGTCGCTTATCCCGACTACGACATTATCAAAAAGTTCAAGGATGGCTATCTGCAGCCCGGCAACTACGAGATCTTTCGCGACTCGATGGAAGCACACGGCCTGCTGGAAAAGGATAAACGATTTGCCCAGGCGTCGGGCAGATATCAACTGGAGTGCTACAAAGAAGAGATCGAAGCCAACCTGCGAACACCGGGGCTGGGTGGATTCCAGTTGCTGGATCTTCATGATTATCTCGGGCAGGGAACGGCGCTGGTCGGTTTGCTCGATGCGTTCTGGGAATCAAAAGGTTATGTCGAGGCGGACGAGTTCAGAGAGTTCTGTAACACCACCGTACCGCTGGCGCGCATGCCGCGCCGTGTGTACACGACGGCCGATGCGTTCAGTGTCGATGTTGAACTCGCGCACTTTGGCGCTGAACCGATGAAGGACGGCAAGGCCGTCTGGGTGGTTGGCAATCCTGACGATCCAACCGCCCGGGGGGAATGGCCTACCCGCGACTTCCCGATTGGGAAGAACATTCCGCTGGGCAGAGTTTCACTCGATTTGTCTACGTTCGGGGCACCGGGAGAATACACACTCCGGGTGACAGTGGCGCCCGAAACGCAGTTTGACGTCAACACTCGTAAGATTCGGCCCGGCGCTGTGCGTGGAGTTGACTACTTTGAAAACGAATGGAAGTTTTGGGTCTACCCCATCAGCGTTCCCGATCAACTTCAGGGCAGTCCCCTTTGTCCGCTCTCGCGGGTGAAGACGGACATTCTGGTGACGCGTTTATGGGATGAGGCGGAAAAAACGCTGGCGGCCGGCGGCAAGGTTTTGTTCGTTCCTCGCAACACTGATCTTGATTGGACCAGCCCGCCGCTCGATACGGTGCCGGTTTTTTGGAACCGGCAGATGGGGCCGGCCTGGGGCCGGATGCTGGGATTATTGATAGGTGGAGGCGGGCTGGGTAATTTTCCCAGCGATTCGCATTTCGACTGGCAATGGGCTTCCCTCCTGGGCAACGTGCGCGCGATCAATCTCGATCGCCTGCCGAAAGAACTGGCGCCGGCAGTCTGGGCCATCGACGATTGGAATCGCAACTACAAACTGGGCGTGGTCTTTGAATGCGCCGTGGGAGATGGAAAACTTCTCGTCTCGGCGATTGATGTGACCAAGCCGAACGATTCGAATCCGGTGGCGCGGCAACTGAGATACTCGCTGATGAATTATATGGCCAGCGATTGTTTTCAGCCGCGCATTCCAGTATCGCCGGCCCAGATGCGAACCCTGTTTTTCGACACTCGCATCATGAAAAAGTTAGGCGCAACCGCGCAGGTCAGTGGTGAACCTGCGACGCAACTGCTGGATGGCGATCCGAATACCTTTTTCCTGGCGGGCGATCGAAACGCGGCCATCCGTGAACCGCTGGAGGTTACCGTTACGTTCCCGGCGCCGGTGGCAATATCAGGCCTGGTGTTAATGCCCAGACAGAACCACCGCGAACATGAAGGCGACATTCGCGAATACAGCGTGCAGGTGAGCGACAACGGCAGTGAATGGCGCGAAGTACAGCGCGGCGAACTCGGGTCTACGTTTGCGCCGCAACAGATTTCCTTCAGCCGAACCGTTACGACGCGTTATCTGAAGTTGGTTTCGTTATCTGGTTTCGGGACGGACAAGATGACTGCGCTGGCTGAGTTGGCAGTAATGTACGCAGGGCCCCGGCTCGACGATCAGGGCAACCCATCGATCGAGTATGAACGCAATCGAACGGCGACGCCGGAGATCGACGAAGGCGTGGATAAGCGCGCGAAGCCAAGCCCGACGCCGCGTCGGCCTTGAGTGATCCTGGCCGGAATCGCGGTACTCAGATGATGGCTCTGCCACTCCGATGCGCGGCAAGTCTCAGACTTGCCGGTGCGGGACTTCTTTTTGCAGGGTCTCTGACCCGGCGGTCGAAGACCGCCAAAGTTTTTGGTTAGGGTCTCGGCAAGTCAAAGACTTGCCGCGCATCGGAGTGGCAGAGCCAACGAGAAAGTGGCGCGCTTTAGTAGAATTATTTAGGTCTCAAGTCAAAGGCTTGCCGCGTATCGGTGCGGCAGAGCCAGCAGCAAAGTTCGGCTGAGTCACCAGACCCCCTCGCGGTTCTGTACTTTTGAAACCGGGTCACCGCTCTTATTTGAACATTTGAATTCGACACTTCTGAGGAGTTGAGATGATTAACAAGCCGAGCATTACATTAGTGCCAAGGCTGCAGAGATATTGGTCCACGATGCTAATTCCTGCAGTCATTCTGTTCGCGATTGTGCCTAATGCATCGCAGTCCTCATCACAGAAAGCGAAACCGAAGACGCGCTACAACGTGCTCTTCATCATCTCTGACGACTTGCGTCCCACGTTGGGTTGCTACGGCAACCCGATCGTCAAGACGCCGAACATCGATGCCCTGGCCGCGCGCGGCACTCGCTTTGATCGGGCTTATGCGCAGTTTCCTCTCTGCAATCCTTCGCGCAGTTCTTTGCTCAGCGGGCGTTACCCGACCCAAACCGGCGTGATGGACAACAATAACTACTTTCGCAAGCAGCACCCTGATTACGTCACGCTGCCTCAATACTTCAAGAACCAGGGTTATGCGAGCCTGCGCACGGGCAAGGTTTTCCATGGCGGCATCGATGACCTGATTTCGTGGACCGAAGGTGGCGAGCCGGTCGATCAAAACATCGTCAATCGGCCGCCGAGTCCCGTGGCCACGGGCCAGGGTACTCGTGAGACGGACGATCCTGACCGTGGGCCACAGGCTAATCGTCCTGCGCGCGCCTCGACTTCTGATCGCATCGTGGTGCTTGACGGCGATGGCGAGTCGCATGGCGATTACAAGATCGCCACGCGCGCGATCGATTACCTCGAGCGCTACAAGGACAAACCCTTCTTTCTGGCAGTTGGTTTCAATAAGCCGCACAGTCCGCCGACGGCGCCCAGGAAATTTTTCGATCTTTATGATCCGCGCAACATTCCGTTGCCACCGGACTTCAACCCGCGTCCGCAAGCGCCGCAGGGATTTCCTGACATCTCGATCCCGCACCGCAACGCCGATCTCTTCATTGGCCGTGAGTCGCCGGCAGATGAAGCACGCGAAATGATCCGCGCTTATTACGCGTCAGTCAGTTTTGTCGACGCGCAAGTGGGTCGCGTGATCGAGGCTTTGGACAGGCTTCATTTGCGCGACAACACGATTATCGTTTTCTGGGGAGACCACGGCTATCATCTCGGCGAAAAAGGGAAGTGGTCGAAAGCGTATTCGCTGTGGGACGTCGGTTTGCGCGTGCCGCTCATCATCGCGATGCCGGGAGCGAAAGCCCAAACCAGCGGACGCACGGTGCAGCTGCTCGACC
>DATISD010000570.1:0-1853 GCA_035469005.1 Pyrinomonadaceae bacterium
TAACCTTTACGCCTGGTGTGTACTGCCAAATCACTATCATCTATTGTTGCAAACTGATCGACTTAAGGAGCTACGTGCCGACTTGGAAAACTTCACGGCCGTACGTCATTCAAATGGAATGGGGAAGACGATTCTCGCGGACGACAAGTTTGGCACAATTGCCTGGATCGAGGTATTAAATCACACCGGCATTTTTGGGCGAGCGTTAACTACATTCATCACAATCCAGTGCATCACGGCTATGTTGAGAAATGGCATGATTGGCTGTGGTCCAGCGCTGCCGATTTCATTGAACGCGTCGGGCGAGAGACTGCCTCAAAGATTTGGCGCGAGTACCCAATTCTCGATTATGGTAAGGGGTGGGACCCTGACTCACGGCGTTAGAGTACCGACTTTAGTCGGGTATTTCCTTCGCGATGAAAAAGCCCGACTAAAGTCGGTACTATAACGCCTGTATTCAAGTTATGAAAACTCAATCCATATACATGCATTGGGCCAAGACCCGCCCTAAGGTTACTTACGATCTCGCCTTAAGTGGCATTCTCAATCTGCCGTTCTCAGAGCTGGGCGCACAGATCGACGACATCGATCTGAACGGAGACAATTCTTATGGCTATCGACCTCTGGTCGAGGCTATCGCGGCGCACCGCCAGGTCGATCCGGACTCAGTGGTAACCATCTCCGGCGGCACGTCCATGGCGAACCACCTGGCGATGGCCGCCGCGATTGATCATGGCGACGAAGTCCTGATTGAGCAGCCCACCTATGAACCGCTGATCGCGCTCGCCGAGTATTTCGGCGCGAACATTAAGCGCTTTCCGCGTTCGTTTGAGAACGATTTTCGCGTTGATGTCGATCTGCTCGCCAGGGAAATTACTTCGCGAACGAGACTCATCGTTCTAACTAACCTGCATAATCCGAGCAGTACTTTGATTGATGAAGACACGCTGCGGCGCATCGGCGAGTTAGCCCGCGATGTCAGTGCCCGAGTACTGGTTGACGAAGTTTATCTGGAGGCCATGTTCGAGGGCGCGCCGCGATCATGTGTTCACCTTGGCCCACAGTTCATTTCGACAAGCAGCTTGACGAAAGGTTACGGGTTAAGTGGCTTGAGATGTGGATGGATACTCGCCGAACCGGAACTCGCAAACCGCATGCGTCTGCTACACGACATCTTTGGCGCGCTCGCGCCGCACCCGGCGGAAACGCTGAGCGTGCTGGCCCTGACCAGACTTCCGAAATTCATAGCCCGCGCCAGAACAATCCTCGAAACGAACCGCGCCACGCTGAAAGACTTCCTCGATTCGCGGGAAGAGTTGCAGGCCGTGCGAACCGATTACGGCACGACGTCGTTCCCGCTATTGCTGAAGGGACGCGTCGATGATCTCTGGACGTTGCTCGATGATAGATACGACACCGCGTTCGTGCCGGGCCGCTTCTTCGAATCGCCGCAGCATTTACGCTTGGGAATGTGCGCCGAGCCGGAGTTGTTCACCGAAGGGGTGAAGCGCCTCGGCATGGCGATGGATGAGCTGGGATCATGAAAATCGAGATCATCGGCGGCGGGCCGGCGGGCATGTACTTTGCCATCCTCATGAAAAAGGCCAGTGCCGGGCATCAAATCACAATCTACGAACGCAACGGACCGGACGACACGTTTGGCTGGGGCGTGGTTTTCTCGGGTCGGACTCTCAACAATCTGCGCGAAGCTGACGAAGTGTCACACGCAGAAATCACGCGTGACTTTGAAGCCTGGGACAACGTGGATGTCGTTCATCGTGACGAAAAGATTTCGATTCACGGAAACAGCTTCTCGGGCATTGCGCGCATTCGGCTATTGAAGATTTTGCAGA
>DATISD010000571.1:0-10268 GCA_035469005.1 Pyrinomonadaceae bacterium
CTTGGCGGCGTTGAAAACATTCGCCGCGAAACTGGCGGCATTGCTCGCTGGACCATCGCGACTGAGACGCCGGTGGGCCACGTGCGCTTCACTTTCCCAGTGCGCGAGACTTCGCCGCACGCCGACATCATTGAATGGTCGCCGGCGCCGAATGAGCGCGAGAACCTTTTGCGCTATACCTTAAAGTTTGAGGAACAGAACAGCGCGACCGTCATAGACATTTCGCATCACGTTGAGCTGCGCAGAAAACGTGCATGGGATCTTCATCCCGGGGTTGGTCTGATGGGTGAGACGCGCCTCAGCAACGCTTTGCAAAGGCGAATCAACGAAGCGATTGAAAATTTTCTGGAGCGGGTGAAAGAGAAACTGGAAACAGGGAGTTAGCTATCCGGCTTCGCCGGCTGATGTGCGGTAAGGCTATGCCTTACCGAAGAAGGGTTCTTCTTATATCTTCTCAAAGTGTCGAGGCTGAGCCTCGACACTTTGAGAAAGAGGATTCATGGCTCCGACCGGAAAGCCGGAGGCTTTCCGCACATCGGGCGGCAAGCCGCACCTCGGACTACTTCACCGTCCATAGCTGATCATATTCGCCAGCATCCGGTATGCTCCCGGCACGCCGGCGCGCAACTCGCGATACCAAACCATGCTGGTATAGATGTAATGGCCGCGTCCGTAATCAGCGACCAGTAATCCACCTTTCAACGGCGCTTCGCCGGGATCGTTTGATTGCAGCAGCGCGTGAAACTGCGGATCCCATTCCCTGGGATAATAAAGTCCGCGCTCCTGAATCCAATCTTTGAAATCGTCCTGGTTCAGTTTGTTGGGAACGTTGAGCAGTGGATGATCCGCTTCGAGGAAAGTGATCGGCGCATTCTCGTCCGTGATGCGCTCGTTTCCGAGAATCAGTTTGTAAGGCGCAAGTTGTGGCCGGTTACGCCCGGGATTAGGGTTCCATTCGTCCGACTTGTGATAAAAGACGATTAGGTTGCCGCCGGCGTTGGCGTAATCGAGCAACTTCTGATTTGCCTCGATCAATTCCGGCTGCGACTCGTAGACTCGATTGTCCACAATAAACGAAGTGAACATTGACAAGTCAGCGGTCTTCACTTCATCTGCACTCAGCTCTTTGGATTCGACGCCCAGAGCGATCAGCGCGTTAGGCAGGCTGAAGTCAAAGCCGCGTACGTAACCTATGCGGAGATTGCGCGCGACGTGAGCGTTTGCCCGGACGATGGGCACTTCGCGCGTCGTAATGTTCTCCCGCGAGTTAGTTGCTCTTACCGTCACCGAGATAAGTTCCGGAGCTACCGAAGATCTAATGTGCGCCGCCACGGTTTTTTCTGGCCTCGGCATTGGTAGGGCGAGCGTTGCAATCTGGTGCGGCAGAAGTTCGATTTTGCGGCTCGTTTGCTGTCCCTGATCCTTTAAGCCGAAGACCACCTCGCCATTAAAGCGCTGATCGCGGTAGTTGATCAGTTCGATTTTTAGGTCAGGGAGCTTCGCCGGGAAGACATCCGCGCCGGCACTACTGACCCCGACTTCGTCAGGGCGGATGACCAGTGGTGATGGGTTGATGCTGGCGATATCCACCGGCGGCGCCACGTCAATAAACTTCCCGGTGCTCAGACTGACTTTCTTTTGTCTGAGTTCAACAGAGGCGACTGCCATAAGCGGCACACCGGCGAAAGTCGGTTCGTAAAGATGTTTGGCGTGAGGCACTGTTACTGGGAGTTCGCTGGGGACCCGGACGGGGACTTGCACCTTGCGGGAAGCTCCGGGCGCAAGCACTACCTCGTTCGTGCTGGTTGTCAGGGCCGCAATGCCGTAACCGGCAGGAGCCAATCCGGCACCCGCGCGAACCACATGCACGGGGTCTTTCCCCTTATTACTCAATTCAACTTCAAGCGAAGCAGTTTCGCCGGGAATCAGAACCTGACCACTGCTCAAAAGTTTGACGGAAACACCGGTTACTGCAGAGAGGGCGGCGTTCAATCGGCCTCGCATTTGGTACCAACGCAATTCCATCATCCCGGAACTCATGGTTTGCGCGTTCCCATTTGTGTCGGCAGCCAGCAGCGCATCAAGCAGCTTTTCCCGCTGGTCAATGAAATCTGTTAGCGGCTTGCCGTCGATCGTCGGTGGGTTGAGCCGGCTTGCCTCCTCCCCAGGCAACCGGATTCCGTCAACAAAATTGCGCGATTCGTTTGGCACGGGCCCGGCACCCTTCGCTTCGCGCTCGAGACGATATCGAATCAAAGGCATTTGACCAGCCGCTCCGCCCTGTCCGCTGAACGCCCGAAAGCGCGCGATGTAATCAGCAAACGACTTGGGCCAGGGACCCTGCGTGGCATGCTTCTGCAAAGCGTTCAGCGCCTCTTCGGCAAACATTGTCCCGCGAATCGGATCGCGCTCGTTGGGATCGATACTGACAAGCTGTTGGTTGGCAGCCGGGTTTTGATTGCCGCGGACCCGTACAAACAGCCTCTGCACCTGCCAGGTAGTGACGCCATCTTTCAACTGCTCAGGAAACTTGTTCGGATCGGCGGCGGCGTCGAATGCTTCGACCACCATTAGTGCGGTTGCCTGGTGCTGACCGTGATCATTCGAAGTCGTTGAATGATTCGTAATGATCACGTCAGGTCGAAGTTTTCGAATCTCGAAAACCATCCGGCGCAACGCTTCCTCGTGTCCCCAAAACCTGAAAGCTTCGTCGCGTGTCTTGGAGAATCCAAAATCTTTCAGCCCGAGGAAATGAGGCTCTGAACCTTGAATCTCAGAGGCCGCCATCGTCTCGCGCGCGCGAATCGCGCCCATCTCTTCATACAGTTCCGGCCCTATTGCGTTCTGTCCGCCTTCGCCAAAGGTTGAGAACAAACTGACCGTATGCGCGCCGTATTTTCTGCGCATGACGATCAGCGAAGTGCCGTCTTCATCATCCGGATGCGCGGCTACGCACATCACCGTCCACGGATTCTGTAAGTCGAGCAGCGCCTGGTAGAGCGCGACCCGATCGTCGGGTGTTTGCTGGGCTGCCGGCGTGGGTTGTTGCGCCCGCGGAGCAGTGATCAGAAGCGCGACAAAAACGAGCGCTAATCCAATTCGGGTAATTTTGTGATTCATTGAAGTCTAGTTTAACCGCAGAGGCCGCCAAGGGTCACGTGTACGTGACAGAACCGGGAGCGAACCGGGGTCCCAGGCGGGCAGCCCGCATGGGTGGTGGTAGCGACCGGATCATTCAGTGCTCGCCTGGTAGAAATTGGTTGGACTGGTCAAAGATCCTTCACTGATCCCGTCGCTAACGCTCCGGGTTCTGACACTAGGCGCGACGTTCCAACCTTCCCGCTATAATCATCGCCAGCGCGATCATCAGAATCAATATTACGCCGTACGCCGCCGCCGTCCCTAAATTGAAATCACGCATGGCCGAGGCAATGGCAATCGAAACGGGCCGATTGTTTGGGGTGAACACCAAAACCGAAGCGACGTATTCACCCAACGCAATCACAAACGCTAACAACGTTCCCGCTAAAGCGCCCGGCGCAATCAAAGGCAGCCGCACGCGCATAAACCTTCGCCACCACTTGGCGCCGAGCACGCGGGCAGCTTCTTCCAAAGAGCGATCGAGTTGCTCGATGCTGGCTTGCACGGCGCGCACCACCAAAGGCATGAAGCGCAGAAAATAAACCACCGGCAAAATCCAAAATGTACCAACCAGAATGAATGAACCCGTCAGGACATTGGATTGTCCGTAGGCCTCAGCCACAGAAAGTGCCACCACCGTTCCCGGCAGCGCCCAGGGAATCAACACCAGGAGGTTTATCAATCGCTTCCATCGTTTCGGTTCTCCGCTGGCCGTCAGCGCCGTGACCACAAAGCTCCAAACCAGCGCCGCGATTGACGCGATGCCTGCCATCAGCAGGCTGTTAACGAAAACCGATCGGGCATCCGCGTCGGAAACGATACGCGAGAAATTCCCGGCCGTGTAAGCCGGGGGCAAAGTCTCGGTAGTCCAGGATCCATCCTGAGAGAAGCTGACAAGTATCAGAGTTACGATAGGCAGAGCGAGAAGAATGCTGAAAACAATTCCGCACGCGGCAGCCAGCAGACGTGCTCTGCCGCTACGCAAGGCTTCTCGTCGTCGGATCGCTCCTTTCATCGCCGCCGCGGCGAAGCGGCGCGTGCCTTCGTACTTCTGAAAGGCCAGCAACGCGGCAATCGAGATTAGTGCGAGCAGAACGGTTTCAGTCATCGCGACGCCCTCGTCGCCGCGCTGGCGTGCGCTGAAGATTTCGAGCGTCAACACGCGCACGTTGCCACCAAACAAAAGCGGAGCGCTGAAACTGGCCATCGAAGTCATAAACGTCAACAGCCCCGCAGCAATCAAGGAAGGCGTCAATTGGGGCAGTATCACGCGAGAAAGAGTGCGCGCCGGTGAAGCGCCCAGCGTCCGCGCTGCCTCAGCCAATCCCGCGTCGATGCGTTGCAGCCCCGCGCCGGTCAGGACGTAAAAGAACGGATACATCGTGTATGTGTGAAAGATCAGCAAAGCCGTCCAACCGCGCAAGGTCCATGGCGCGGACGATAAATGAAATACATGCTGAATTGATCGCGCCAGGATTCCCGATTCGCCGCAGAGAAATATGAACGCAACTGTACCGACCAGCGGCGGCAATACCAGCGGCAAAGCCGCGAGCACGGAAAATAAGCGACGGCCCGGAAAACTGTACCGCTCGAATAAGAAAGCGAGCGGCACGCCCACCAGCGCACAGAGCAAAACCGTTAGCACTGAAACGGCGACACTGGTTAATGCCGATTCAATCACGGCTCGCTGGGTCAGGACCTGCAGGAAATTATTCAGAGACCAGTGGCCATCCAGTTGAAGCGTGGCCACGAAGACCCGCGCATTTGGATAGATGACTCCGTAGGCGAGGACGACGGCGACAATCGCAAAAAGAATTATGAAGTGCGCCGGCAACGCGCGACGACGGTTCTGCTTCGGAGTGCCGCCTTCAGGCGGGCGTTTTGCTTTCATGTCGCACCGCCTAAAAGACGGCACGCACGCCTCCGGCGTGCAATTAACAGAGCGCGCCAGCGGCGCGCGTACCAGCCTCTATTTCTCCGGCAATAGCCTGATCCGATCCGACTTCAACGTCACCACGCATTCCTCATAAACTGTTAGGATGTTCGTGTCCAGGATGAGAACCTCCAACTTCAAACCGTTGGCATCGAGTCTCAATGTGGTCGTTGCACCACTGAATTCGATTTGTTCAACGTGTGCCAGCATTTCATTTTCTTCGTTTGAATCTCTTACCTGTGCGGTTGAAATCTCAATCGCTTCCGGCCGGATTGCCAGCAGGCATGGCTTATTAACCGGCAATTGCATGAGTTGATCGTGAGTGGCGGAGACCCTCAAAGTGTGGCCGCCCTCAATCGTCCTGAACCTGGTAACCGGATCGTTGGTTGAAGTCAGACGCATGGCCCGAATCAAATTATTCCGGCCCAGGAATTTTGCCACCCTGGCGTTCGCCGGCTGATCGTAGATCTCACGCGGCGCGCCAACCTGCATGATCCGGCCCTGGTGCATCACCGCGATGCGATCGCAGAGCGCAAAGGCCTCTTCCTGATCGTGTGTGACATAGACGGCCGTGAGATTTAACCGGTTGACTAGTGAGCGCAGCTCGCTCCGTGTCTCTTCACGCAGCGCCACGTCGAGATTCGACAACGGCTCGTCGAACAACAGCAGCGCGGGTTCAATGGCAATCGCGCGCGCAATCGCGACGCGTTGTTGTTGTCCTCCGGAGAGTTCGTCGACAGGGCGATTGTCGAAGTCTGGAAGTTGGACGAGTTCGAGGGCGTGGCCGACTTTGTCTTTGATCTCGGCCGGCGTTACCCGGTCGCTATCGCTCCCGGTTCTGACACCTGCGCGTAAGCCAAACGCCACGTTCTCAAAAACATTTAGGTGAGGAAAAAGCGCGTAGTTCTGAAAAACCATTCCGAAGCCACGACGCTCCGCCGGAAGATTTGTGATGTCGAGATTATCGAAGTGGATGCTGCCGGTGTCAGGTGCTTCCAGGCCGGCAATCATGCGCAGCGTGGTGGTCTTGCCGCACCCGGACGGACCGAGCAAGCCAAAGAATTCTCCGCGTTCGATTGCCGCAGAAACTTCATCAACAGCTTTACTGCGGCCAAAACTTTTCGAAACGGATTGAAGCGTAAGCAGCGGCAACGTTTACTTGCCTCCAATCTCCAAATCAGCTACGACCGGCACGTGATCTGAAGCCAGAGTGTTAACGATCCAGGCGCGTTTGGTCCGCAGGCGATCGCTCGACCGCGTGAAAATATAGTCGATTCGCTTGGCCGGCTTGTCAGCGGGATAACTGAATCCTGGATCATCCTGATGGCTGTCAATCCACGTGTCGTCGAATTGATGACGCATTAACTTGTAGGCTTCTCCAGACGGGACGTCATTGAAATCGCCGACGACGATGAGCGGCCCTTTGAGGTCCTTGAGTGCCGCCAGAAGTTGCCGGGCTTCAAACAGGCGGCCATCGTCATACTGATAGTCCAGGTGCGTAGTCACAAAGTTCAGCGCGACTCCCCGCACTGTTACTTCCGCCCGGATGAAACCGCGGCGCTCTGCTTCGCGCAAATTTTGATAGAGGCGGTGCTCCATAGCTTTGATCGGAGACCGAGAGAGAATCGCCACACCGTACTGGCCGCCCTGGTAGTGCAAATTAAATGCAAAATCGTAATTCATCTTCGTTAGCCGGGCCAACTCGACGATCTCGTCGACGCGTTGAGTGCGCGTAACGCCGCGATCGACTTCCTGCAAACCCACCAGGTCTGGCTTTTGCTCGTTGATTACGGCGGCAATCCGCGGCAGGTCGAGTTTTTTGTCCATGCCGATGCCCACGTGAATGTTATAGGTCATTACACGAACGGATTGCGCGCGGGGCGAGCGAGAATAAGCTCGCGCTGCCGGATTTTCGCCAACACCAACGACCAGCAGCGCGATCAGAAGAAAAAGTGTTAGAGACTGAACGAGTCTCACAAGCGCGGATAATTGAATATAAATGACAAAAAGTTCTATGTTTGCGATTCGGCACTTTCCGGATTGATCGTTTCGGCCGCCTGAAATCCGATCTTGCTGTGTGTGCCGTCACAGAATGGTTTGTTCGATGAGGCTCCGCAGCGGCACAAAGCAATCTTTGGTCTTCCTTCAGTTTCGATTCTGTTACCGGCGGTGTCGTAGATGTCGACTGGCCCTTCAACCAGGTATGGGCCATTCGGTTTCGGACGGATAGCTGTATCTGCCATTTCTTTCCCCCTGAAGATTCTAATGATGAAAGCGTGAGCGCATTATGAGACAGCGAAGCGCGAAGGGCAAAGTGCAAGGTTAGGAACCGCTCTAAGCGGCTTTGCTGAAGAAGTCGATCATCTCATCAAGAAGTTATGCTTCGGCGCGGAGCGACGATTGAGGGTTGGCGCCCAACGCCGAAGGCGTTGAGACCTCCAGCCCAGCGTTGCGCGCGTTAGCGCGCTACGCTGGGGATACGAGGTAGGAGATGTCACAACCCCTTCGGGGTTGCGGCAAATGTTTCGTCTTTCCCAGGCTAGCGCGCTGGCGCGCACAAGCCTGGGCTGAAGGACTGAACGCCTTCGGCGTAATGAATGGGTTTTTGATTTACCCTTGAAACGCCGGGCTAATTTCAGCCGTCGCTCCGCGGCGAAGATTAAGAGCCAGAATTGCTCGAGGGAACACTCTTCCTTTTGCGCTTATCTTCTAGCTCTTAGCGCCTTGCCCTTTGGCTCTTCGCACTTTGCGCTTTGCCCTTCGCCCATTACACTCTCGCCCGATGTCCGCTGCCCATGCTGCCCTGATGTTTGTCGCGGCCTTCTTTGCCGGCGTCGTGAACTCGATCGCCGGCGGCGGAATGTTGCTCGTCTTCCCGATGATGATCTGGTTGGGACTTGATCCCAAGATTGCCAATGCTACCTGCACTGTTGCGCTGGTTCCCGGCTTGTTTGGCGGTCTGTTTGGATACCGGCGCACGATGGATGACAGCTCGATCATTCTTATGCGTCTCGGCGTAGTGAGTTTGATTGGCGGCGGCATTGGCGCCTGGTTGTTGATCGAGACGCCTTCGAGAACTTTTGCCCGGCTGGTTCCATTCCTGATTCTGTTTGCCACACTGCTATTCATGGTCCAGGGCCCGGTGAACCGCTGGTTGCGCTTGCCTTCGGTTGAGAGTGAGTCAACGAAAGGATCGTGGATTGTAGTGATGATCATTCAGTTCTTCTCGGCGATGTATGGGGGCTACTTTGGTGCGGGTAATGGAATTTTGATGTTGGCTGCGATGGGTCTGATTGGTCTGCGGGACATTCACCGCGCCAATGGCATCAAGAATTTCCTGGGTATCTGCATCAACGGCATTGCGGTTTTCAGCTTTGCGATTGCCCACATGGTTTCATGGCCCAGGGCTTTGTGGATGGCCGTGGCGGCCACGACGGGTGGTTACATCGGCGCGCGTACTGCCCAGCGGGTGGGGCGCATCTTCATCCGTCGCGCAATTGTGGTGATTGGATTTGTGATTACGATCGTGATGCTGTGGCGGATGAGGTGAAAAGAATCCGCAGATTACGCCGATTGAAAAATGAAGCCACAAAAAGGCACAAAAGGGTAAATTAGTTTAACTTCCTTTTGCGCTTTTTGTGCCTTTTTGTGGCAAAGTCGTTTTCTGTGTAATCTGCGTAATCTGTGGATAAAAAGCTTCCGCGCGAATTCTACACACGTGCCGACGTCCTCGAGGTCGCGCGCGAACTGCTGGGCAAGAAACTGGTCGTGCGGGGCAGAAATGGTTCGCCGACGGCTGGCATCATCGTCGAGACGGAAGCCTATCGCGGTCCTGAAGATCGCGCGTCACACGCGTGGAATGGCCGGCGCACTCAGCGCACAGAAACGATGTATGGACTTGGCGGCACCGCTTACGTCTATTTCGTTTATGGCATGTACAACCAGTTCAATGTCGTCACGAACGTTGAAGACGTTCCGCACGCGGTACTGGTGCGGGCGCTGGAACCAGTTGAGGGGCTCGACGTCATGCGTCGTCGGCGCCGCGGCCGATCCGAGTATGAACTGACCAGCGGGCCGGGCCGTTTGTGTCTGGCGTTGGGGATCGATCGCAAACTTGATAAAGCAGACTTGTTGGGTGATCGCGTTTGGATCGAAGAAGGAATCTCAATCTCGACGCGTCGGATCGCCCGTGGGCCGCGGATCGGAATTAATTACGCCGAAAAGTGGATAGCGAAGCCGTGGCGATTTTGGGTGCGTGATAATCCGTTTGTGAGTAAGTAATCCGCAGATTGCGCAGATTTCACCAGCTTAATGGAGTCAGTATCGGGAGGGGTAGCGACGGGTTCTTTTTCTCGATTCTGGACCGTTGCCCATGCATACCCGGTCGCTACCGCTCCCGGTAATGACCTCAATCTGCGTAATCTGTGGATATGAACTAGCTGGCTGCCAGTTTCTTCCAGACGCTGGCTTCGCCTTGCTGACGGACCAGCTCGGATACGGACAGGTAAGCTTGAGCGTAAAGCTCGCGCATATCACTTTGAGTTCGTGGGTGTTCGAGCCGGCGCTCGAGCTCATCGTTGGAAAGCGTTCCTCGCGTGTAGTGAGAAAACAAACGACCTTCACCGGCGAGGTAGATCGAGAACCCTTCCTCCATCCAGCGCGGGGCGCGGTCGTGACTAATTGCATCAATGAAGACGTGCGCCAATTCGTGTCGCAGGGTTGTCGTCAGCACTCCCCTGCGTTTTAGCAAAGCGACCGGTTGCAGCTCGATGCGATTGCCTTTTGTCGCCGCGGCCGCCCACCACGGCTGGCCCGTGCGCGAAGTGAAATCACCCGTGCTTTCATTAAGTCGAATGTCGAGGGTCGGAATACCAGTTGAAATGGAAGCCGACGAAGCGCGTCGCGAAAAATCGCTGCGCGACGATTCCAGAGTGTTCAAGACCTGATCGGCGTCGCGGCGATCGACGTCAGCAGGGTAAGTGACGCGGAAGTGTTCGGAGGAAATAGTAACTAATCTGGTTGATGTCGCGTGATGAGAGAGTGAGATCAACCGCAGAGGACGCCGAGGTCTGCGCAGAGGTTCGCGGAGGATGATCTCGGCGTTCTCTGCGACCACCTCGGCGCCCTCCGCGGTGGAATCGGTCTGCGTATTTTCCGGCAACAATGTCGCGGTGTTGGCGCTACGCGGCAAAAC
>DATISD010000572.1:0-3872 GCA_035469005.1 Pyrinomonadaceae bacterium
ATCATTTGGCGTATCGCCAATCACGATGAATTGTTCGGGAGCGAGATTGACGCCGAGATGTTCATTAATTCGCTGGGCAGCTTTCGCGGGCAGGTCGCGACGATCGAAGGACTCGTCACCGAAGGCACCGGGAAGAGTGAAGAATTCTGCCAAACCCGTGATTTCAGTTTTTAGCTGCGCGGCAGGCGCGATATTTCCGGTCAGTAATGCGGAACGATAGCGCGGATGCGCATCGACTGCTTGCAGGACTTCGAGCGCTCCGGGCATTGCCATAATTATGTGATCTCCATTGCTGGTTGCCCGCTTCATCTCGCTGATGTAACAACGAAGTAATTCTTCTTTTCGGGAAGTGATATGTTCACGCGTGATTCCCTCCCCGCGCAGCGCTTCTTCGACAATCTGCAAATCCGTCATTCCGGAAACCATCATTTCCGGCAGAGATCCTGCCGTTCCAAATACCGATTCGAGCATCGGCACCGTGTAGTCCTTGAAGATTCCGTAGCGCGTGCCGCGCACCAGAGTGCCGTCGAGATCCCAGAGAAGAATTCTTAAAGATTGATTCATTTATTCATTGGTTCATTGATTCAACGAGTCAAGGGATCAATGAATCAATTCTCATTCGATTACTGCCAAAACATCACCGCCGTTGACGGTGGCGCCCACATCAACCTTCACGGTTACAACCTTTCCGGCTCGTGGAGATTTCATCTCGTTCTGCATCTTCATCGCTTCAACCACGATGATACCGTCGCCTGCTTCAACCTGGGCACCGGCTGCCACCAGCACGCGCACGATTTTTCCAGGCATGGGGGCCGTGACGCGTGCAACTCCACCGGTAAGCGTGCCGGCAGCGGTTGCGCTTCGCAGGCGTCTTGGATCGGTAAGCGTAATCGCATAGCGCTGCGTGCCGACCGAAACGTCGAAGGGCGAGCCCGACTCGATATTTCCGTCAACGCGACAATCGAAGACCCGGCCTGCGGCGACCAGCAGTAACCGGTTGTCGACTGACCGCTGCAAGTTTATCTCGTACCTGCGGTCGTTCAGCGCCGCGAAGACCCGTGAGCCTTCGATCCGAATGTCTACGTCGCCTTCATAATCGCCAACTTTAGTGTGAAGTTTCATTCCTTAAATTGAGGCGCCGGCTTCTGCAGCGTCCGGTTCATCGTCGATGCCCGGCCAGCGGTTTTCCACTTGCTGACCTGTCGCGGTTGATGATTCGTCGATTGGCGTTGAGACTGGTCGTAGGCGACCGCCGCCGCGATTATTGCGATATCGGCTTGCAGGCGGGAAGCTTGCGTATCGTTCGCAGAATGCCCGCGCTCCCGGCAACGCTCATTAAACCGGGGGATGAATCCGGTATCCAGACGGCCGGCAATAAACTCTTCGTCGCGGACGATTTCCCGAAAGAAAGGCAGCGTCGTTTTGATTCCACCGACGGCGTATTCATCCAGTGCGCGCCGCAATCTGTCGACCGCCTCAGTTCGCGTCCGGCCCCAGGCCGCGAGCTTTGAGATCATCGGATCATAATAAATGGATACTTCGTCGCCTTCGATCACCCCACCGTCATCACGAATTCCCGGTCCCGCCGGCACACGCAGGAACGAAATTCTTCCCGGCGACGGCAGGAAATCATTTCCCGGATCCTCGGCATAAACTCGGCATTCGATTGCATGCCCCTGCCAGCGAACATCGCTTTGTTTGAAAGACAACTCGCCGCCGGCCGCGACGTTAATCTGTTCGCGCACCAGATCGAATCCCGTTACAAGTTCGGTCACCGGGTGCTCGACCTGTAGACGCGTATTCATTTCCAGAAAGTAGAACTCGCGCGTCGCGTGCGAAAAAAGGAACTCAACCGTGCCCGCGCCGACATAGTTAACGGCCTGCGCAATTCTGATTGCCGCTTCACCCATTCGTTGACGAAGGCCGGCATCGTTAATCGGAGAAGGACACTCTTCAATTACCTTCTGATGCCGCCGTTGAATTGAGCATTCTCGTTCTCCGAGGTGGATGCAGTTTCCAAACTGATCTGCGAAAATTTGAATCTCGATGTGACGTGGTCTTTCGACCACCTTTTCCAGATAAACTTCCGAACTACCAAAGGCCGACTCGGCCTCCGATTGCGCCGCCTCAAAAGCAGAGCGCAGTTCGCTTTCTGCGGCAACTTGTCGCATGCCTTTACCGCCACCACCGGCGGCCGCTTTCAGCATCACCGGATAACCCAACCGAGCGGCCGTTGCGCGCGCTTCTGCAAAATCCTTCAGCGCGTCGGTGGTCCCTGGCACGACCGGCGCGCCTGCTTCGAGTGCGGCGCGGCGAGCACTGGTCTTGGAGCCCATAATCTCGATCGCCTCAGCCGTTGGGCCGATGAAAACCAGACCAGCCTCAGCCACTGCGCGTGCGAATGCAGAATTCTCTGCCAGAAAGCCGTACCCGGGATGAATGGCTTCCGCGTTCGCCTTTCCAGCGACGTCAATGATCCTTGGAATGTTGAGATAACTTTCTGCCGACGGGGGAGGGCCGATGCAATAAGCTTCGTCTGCCATGCACACGTGCAACGAGGCGGCGTCGACTTCAGAATAGACCGCGATCGGCGAAATATTCAGATCGCGGCAGGCGCGAATGATGCGGACGGCGATTTCGCCGCGATTGGCAATCAGAATTTTGCGAAACATTGAAGGCTGTCAGTAGTCAATTGTCAGTAGTCAGTTGCACGAGAACATTAAACTACTAACAACTGACAACTAACAACTGACTAAACCACAACTGAATTCGCTGGACGGCGCGGATCGTATCTGAGGTCAACTCGGGAGCCCGGCAGGTAATAATCTCTCCTACGCAGCTGCTCATCGTCGAGCTGCTGAACTGTTTCGTAATCGACCCCGGCAATCGTATAGCAGTAACTCAGAATATCCTTACCCTCGGTGTCAACGCCGGTGTCCAGAATCGTGGCTTCCCCTAAGCGGCCTGTTCGCAGCAGCAGAGAGCGACGCGCAATTTCCGGATCCTCTCTGTTCCGTCGAAACCTGCCCAGGAAAGACATAATCAGTTAGGGAATACGCGGCGCAGCCGTAGAGGATGGGGTCGTGGTATCGGCTTTCACAATTACGCCGTCGCGAAGGACGAAATCGTCATCGGAAGCGAGCAGGCGGTGCTCGCTCGGCAGACGCAGTTCATAACTGGTGAACGAAACGCTTCCGGGTTCGGGGTTCGTTGCGGTGGCCCCCTTACGCAGCGCGAGACCACTGGTGACTAACCGCTTGGACTTGGTCGAGGCCGCCGCCACCTGCGCGGTCGCCTGATATCCATTCGGGTCGACAAACCGAAGCGCTTCCGCGATCGAACCATCCGGGTCCGGCAACGTACGCAAAGCATCCATCCACTTGTCGGGATCCGTTGGATACGTTCCGTGCAAATCGCGATATTCGAGAAAGGCGCGGGAAAGAGTATAGCCACGTGCATGTTGGGCAGCGTAGATTGACTCTTGCCGCTGGCGCAATCTTTCCGGGATTGTTATTCCGATAAGGGCCGCCGCCAGAATCGTCACGACGCAAGCCGCGGCCAGCCCAATCCTGGCTCCCCGCAATCCGATGAAGCGCGATGGATTTTGTTTGATACTGCGAACGATTCGCGCGCCACTCCAAATGACGGCAATCGCAATCGGCAGGGCCACCCACTTAACGCGCCAGGCCACAATCTCGCCGGCGGTGGCCAGCGTCCAAAATCCGATCGCGCCTGGTTTTTTTTCGATGAATGCGGCGATCAGAAGTACCAGGAAAGTTCCTGACATCGTGACGCCGCCCGCAAAGACTATCCCCGCCCGCCCAAAAGACGGCAGTTCATGTTCTGCCTTTGCCAATGGCGGACCAACCGCG
>DATISD010000573.1:0-3292 GCA_035469005.1 Pyrinomonadaceae bacterium
GCGACGATTAACTTTCACCACGATTTCGTCGGCCAGCTCAAGAGTCTGAACGCTGCAATCCTTCTGGCCCAGGAACTCAAAGGCGAGCGCGACGCCATGCCTTTCGCCGATGGAAGCGAGCTCTCTGAGCACTCCCACAGATTCCTCGATCACTTCATAGCTGCTTAGCCCGCCAGGTGGTAACTTGCCGGGCACAACCACAATGTAAGGACAGCCGATCGCTTCCGCGATCGAGCTTAACTCTTCACACTCCGCTCTAATTTGGGCGTACACAGAGTCCTCGCGAAGAGTAACGTGCTCGATTGAATTAATGCTGAGTGGCTTGATGCCGCTTTCGGCGAACAATTTTTTCAAGCTGGCCGTCGAATTTTCCTGCAGAAACCTTCGCAGCTTGGCCGCCCAAATTTCTACATAGTCGAAGCCGGCAGCGGCAGCCGCGCGAATGTCCGTCGGCAGATCGGCCTTCATCGTGGTGGCGCCGTTGAATGATAGTTTCATAAGTAAGTGCCCAGACTTCAGTCTGTGATTAGTTGTCCCGCCGTTCGCACTACATGATCCTCACTTCATAATCCGAAGCCCGGTCTCCGGATCAAAGAAATGCGCTTTCGCCGTATCAAACCTAATCCAAGCCGGACTGTCGGGCTCGGCGCGAAAGTCTCCCTCTGCGCGCGCGGTTAGCTTAGCTTCGCGAAGCTGAAGAATGACAAAGGTCTCGCTTCCCATCAACTCAGTTACGTAAACGTTGGCTTGATGCCAGCCATCATGCCGACTCAGAGAAACGTGAATGTCCTCCGGCCGAAGGCCCAGCGTAACGCGTTTGTTCGCCTCAATGTTACGGAAACCCTCAGGCGGCGAACCATTCAGCCCAATTAGGACTTGTTGATTCTCGAACCTTCGATTCGCAACATCAATCATGCCATCGAGAAAATTCATGGCCGGACTGCCGACAAACTCGGCTACGAAACGATTCGCCGGATGATTGTAAATCTCGAGTGGCGTGTCGAACTGTTGCAGCTTACCCTTATTCATCACCGCGACGCGATGGCCCAGCGTCATCGCTTCGGCTTGATCATGCGTGACATAGATGGTGGTTGTGGCCAGCTTCTGCTGTAAGTGTTTCAATTCGCCGCGCATCTGCAAACGCAGTCTCGCGTCCAGATTCGACAGTGGCTCATCCATGAGAAAAGCGCGCGGATGGCGCACTATTGCCCGCGCCAAGGCCACCCGTTGACGCTCGCCGCCGGAGAGTTCGCGCGGTTTCCGCTTGAGGAGTGATTCAATTTCCAACAGCGCCGCTGTTTCGCGCACCTGCGCCTGAATCCGTTCGCGCTCAAGCTTGCGAACACGCAAAGGGTAACCAATGTTGTCAGCAACCGTCATATGCGGATAGAGCGCGTAACTCTGAAAAACCATGGCGACGTCGCGTCGCTGAGGAGGCAAATCGTTTACCCGTTCTCGCTCAATGAGAATGTCGCCCGAAGTTGCCTGCTCAAGTCCGGCAATGATTCGCAGGGTCGTCGTCTTACCGCAACCCGACGGACCGAGCAGGACGACGAACTCGCCATCATTGATTTCCAGCGAGAGATCATCGACCACGACCGTGTGGCCGAAGGATTTGGAAAGGTGATTAAGCGAAATGCTCATCTAGTGGCACAGACTTTAGTCTGTGATTGTCTTTTAAGGATGATGTCACTGAGAAGCATCACAGACTGAAGTCTGTGCCCCTTGCTCAGGTTAAGACCTTGATTTCAAAGAGACCCCGGCGCTTTCTTTCTTTGGCGCTATCAAGGATCGCGTCAACTTTAGCGAAAAGTCTTTTGAATTCAACTATTCGTCTTTCCGACGTCCGATCCTGTGCACTCAAATGATGCCGAACGATGCGCAGATGATTCACGACATTTTTGGGTAGTGACCCATGCAGACGCCACGTAAGGAAGATTGCTCTGCCTGGTGGATGCCAATGAGGCAAGTTTCGATGATAGAAGGCTTTGGAGCTAACCATGTTGCTCAATGCTCAAACTGAATCACAGACTGAAGTCTGTGCCACTAGCCCTTCACCGCTCCCAGCGACAGCCCTCTTACCAAATATCTCTGCACGCTCATCGCGAAAGCGAGTATCGGGACCATTGCCACCACGGCGGCGGCGCTCATCACTCCCCATTTGATTCCATATTGAGTGACGCGGCCCGCGATACCTACCGGCAGAGTCATCGCGTCGTCGGTTTGGGTCAGGACGAGCGCAAACAAGAATTCATTCCACGAAACGATCAGGCAGAAGACCGCGGTAGCTGCCAGGCCCGGCGTCACCAGGGGCAAAACCACTCGCCAAAGCGCTCCCAGTCGGGAATCACCGTCCACCATAGCAGCTTCTTCGAGGTCGCGCGGGACTTCGGCAAAGAATCCCCGCATCATCCAAACCACGAATGGAAGATTGAAGGCGGTGTAAACGATTATCAGCGAGAGTCTGGTATTCACTAAGCGCAAGTCGCGCATAATCAAAAACAGCGGCACCGCGGTGACAATCGCCGGAAACATTCTGGTTGAAAGAATCCAAAGCGCGAGTTTGCGATCGAGATTGCCGGGCAAACGAAATCGGGCCAGGGAGTAAGCCGCGAGCGTCCCGAGGACGACGGCGCAGGCAGTCGAACCGACAGCAACCATCAAACTGTTCAGCAAATATTGGCCAAACGATCGGGCCACAAAGGCGTCGAGGTAGTGTTCAAACGTCGGCGCGAACGAGAACCAGCGTGGCGGCACCGCGAATTGATCGACCTCGCGTTTGAACGAGATCGTGATCATCCAATAGATGGGCGCGAGCGTGGTCAATATCGCCATTAAAATAAGCGAATACTTGAGCAGGCGCTTCATAAGCTGGTAACCGACGCGTAGCGTCGGGTTGAATTTAGCCCGGCGTTTCAACGCCGGGATCAGCGTCCAAGAGTTGACTTCGTCGCGTCAGCGACGACTGACAATGGCAACCATCACTACGTGACGGCTAACGACGATGCGCATCTCCCCGGCGTTGAAACGCCGGGCTAAATTCAACCCGACGCTACGCGTCGAACACAAAAGATACAGCACCAGAAAATAATTACGATCCTTCCCGCGTCTGCAACAGCCGGATATATCCGACGCTGATCACATTTGTGATCGCCAGCAGCACAAACGACATCGCGGCTGCATATCCAAAATTGGAACAGCGAAACGCGGTGCGATAGATGTAGAGACTCGCAGTTTCGGTCGCGAACCCGGGTCCCCCTTCGGTCAGGATAAATATCTGATCGAACACGCG
>DATISD010000574.1:0-2027 GCA_035469005.1 Pyrinomonadaceae bacterium
ATCAACATCGATGCCCATCACTTCCCCGGTCGACTTCATTTCAGGGCCCAGAGAAATGTCCAAACCCTCGTAGCGCAGAAACGGAAACACCGCTTCTTTCACCGAGAAATGTTTCGGCACGATTTCTTTCGTGAATCCGAGTTCGCGTAATGACTTTCCCGTCATTACTTTGGCGGCCAGTTTTGCCAGTGGTACCCCGATCGCTTTGCTGACGAACGGCACAGTGCGGGATGCGCGCGGATTGACTTCCAGCACGTAAACGTCGTCGCCTTTCACTGCGAATTGCACGTTCATCAGACCGCGCACATTCAGTTCGCGCGCCATCGCTTTCGTCGCGGATGAAATCTCGTCTAGCACTTTTTGCGACAGGGAGAACGTCGGGATCACGCATGCGCTGTCGCCACTGTGGATGCCAGCTTCCTCGATATGCTCCATGATTGCGCCGATCACGGTCGTCTCGCCGTCGGAGATGCAATCGACATCGACCTCAATGGCGTCTTCGAGAAAGCGATCAATGAGCACCGGGCGATCGGGCGTTACTTCAATCGCGCTTGCCATGTAGCGTCTCAGATCCGCTTCGGTGTAGACGAGTTCCATGGCGCGCCCGCCCAGAACGAAGCTCGGCCTAACGAGCACGGGGTAGCCAATTCTCTTCGCTATCGCCACGGCGTCTTTGGTGCTTGTCGCCGATCCATTGGGAGTTTGGCGCAAGCCAAGTTTGTCCAGCATCGCCGCGAATAACTTTCGGTCTTCCGCGGTCTCGATGCTTTCGGTTTGCGTCCCAAGAATAGGGACGCCTGCCGCTTTCAATCCACTCGCGAGATTCAGCGGTGTTTGGCCGCCAAACTGGACAAAAACGCCTTCTGGTTGTTCCTGATCGTAAATGTTGAGCACGTCCTCAAGGGTGAGCGGCTCAAAATAAAGTTTGTCGCTCGTGTCGTAATCAGTCGAAACGGTTTCTGGATTCGAGTTCACCATGATCGTCTCGAATCCGAGCTCGCGCAGGGCAAACGCGGCGTGCACGCAGCAGTAATCAAATTCAATTCCCTGGCCGATCCGGTTCGGTCCGCCACCCAGGATCATGATCGTGCGTTTGCCGCTCTCGCGTCGCTCGTTCTCGTCGACGTTCGTCGAATAGTAGTAAGGCGTGTACGCTTCAAACTCCGCCGCGCAAGTATCCACAAGGCGGTACGTGGGAGTAATGCCTAACGACTTCCGTATTGCCCGGATGTTGGTTCCCGTCGCTTCGTTTGCCACCGCAAGTTGCCGATCGGAAAAACCAAATTTCTTTGCGCGCAGCACGTGCTCGCGTCGTAACTCAGGCATCTTGCCTGAGCCGTCACGCATGCTTCCAGCTTGCGCCATCTGTTCGTCTGGCGCGAGGATGTGCTTTTCTTCTAGCACGAACTCCGTGTCACGCAATCGGGCTGTCTCTGGGTTTCCGGCAATATACCTCCGCCAATTGAGCAACTCTTCCCAATCACGCACGATGTGGTCGTAGCTCTCGTGCATCCATAGCTCTTCATGACGGCTCGTTACGCGATTGATTTCATTCGCAGTAAAGGATTTCCATGAATGGAGAATCTCGCTGAGCGAATTGTTCCCCGTTGGCTGAACCAACGCGTGAACGTGGTTGGGCATGATCACGAATGCGTCGAGGTGGTAGCGTTGGCCGTCGAAAAATCGCAGCGCGTGTGCGACTATTTGTGCGGTCTGGGAATCGCGCAATAGACAGCTGCCGTGTCCGCGATCAAGCCAGTCTTCGCGCTCCTCCACGAAGCGACAATGATATTCGCGCTCGGTTTTCCAGTCCCATGGTTTCGGATGAAATTTCAGCCAAGTGTCTTGCTCCTGGCGCCAGTCTTGAAGGAGTTTTTGCGGAACCGAATCGGCGAGGCTGAAGGTGACAAAGTACGTTGCCTGCGGTTGTTCGCGATGCGGCAAGTTGCGCCGTCGCTGAATGACCTCGCCATAAGGATCGAATCCGTGGAAAGGGATAGTGCAAGCTGGAAGCTTGTGGGACGTGA
>DATISD010000575.1:0-2067 GCA_035469005.1 Pyrinomonadaceae bacterium
GCCTGAGGCCGGGGTTTTCAGCCGGCCCCAATTTGTATGCGACATCAGGCTCGGGGGTTCTGACCCGTTCGTAGTAACATCGGCAGGCAATTCGCCAATCCTATGCTAAGAAAACAAATTACTCTGGTCGCACTTTTAATCGGCCTTGCGGTTGTATTTTCTCCTTCACAGTCGCGAGCGCAAACGCCGAACTCTGGAAACATTTCCTTCACGGTTTCAATGTCCAAACCGTGGACGCATCTGCTGGAAGTGGAGATGCAGATCGGCGTTCCGGCAAACCTGAACGTGCCCAACGAAACGAATCTGATCATGCCGGTCTGGACGCCGGGTTCATATTTGATTCGCGAGTTCGAACGGCATGTGCAGGATTTTGCGGCCATGGACGCCAGCGGAAACTCGCTCGACTGGTCCAAGGTCGATAAGAACACGTGGAGAGTCGTGACGCGCGGCGCCCGAGCATGGAAAGTTACCTATCGCGTCTATGCCAACGAGCTCACGGTGCGGACCAATGAGCTGAATTCTGAGCACGCGTTTTGGAATAACGCCGCGCTGCTGATGTACCCCGAAGGAGGCATCAGCAAGCCTTCCACGCTGCGAGTTGTGCCGGCGAATAATTGGAAAGTCGCGACGGGACTTCCTCCGGTCGCCGGACAGCCCAACACTTTTCGCGCAGAAAATTTCGATGTTCTTTACGATTCACCGGTCGAAGCCAGTAACTTCAAGCAGATAGATTTTGCAGTGCGCGGGGTACCGCACCGCATCGTGATCGACGGTGAAGGCAATTACGACCCTCAGCGAATGCGCGCCGATGTGCAAAAGATCGTCGCAGCTGAAGTCTCGATGTTCGGCGGCGTTCCTTATCATGACTACACCTTCATTCTGCATCTGCGCTCGAATACCGGCGGCGGGTTAGAGCATTTGAATTCGACTGCGCTCGGATTTCGGCGGTTCAACTTTGCGACTGAGGAAGGATGGCAAAGCTTTTACGGGTTGGTCGCGCACGAGTTCTTCCATGTTTGGAATGTGAAGCGAATTCGGCCGGACGCGCTGGGACCGTTTGATTACACAAAAGAGAACTACACGCGTCTGCTTTGGGTCGCCGAAGGCGTCACCGAGTATTACAACAACCTGATGGTGCGGCGCGCTGGTTTGAATTCGGATCGCGGATATCTCGACGCTCTGGCGAAACGCATTCAGGATTTTCAGAACACTCCCGGGCGATTGGAAATGAGCGCCGAAGAGGCGAGCTTCAATTCGTGGATCAAGGAATATCGTCCCGACGAGAATTCTGTGAACTCGGCGATCTCCTACTACGATAAGGGGGAACTGCTGGGGCTGTTGCTCGATCTCGAGATACGACGCCGAACTAATAACGCCAAGTCGCTCGACGATGTGATGCGGATCTTGTACGCAGATTTCTTTGAGAAAGGCCGGAACTACACTCCGGCCGACTTTCAGAAGATGTGCGAGTCTGTAACCGGTCGGAGTTTCGAAGACTTTTTCGCGCGCTATGTTCGTGGACGAGAGGAACTGCCGTACAACCAGATCTTCAGCGCGGCCGGCCTGCGGCTGGAACAGCCGGGCGTGGCCGCAGGCGAGGCGAGCGCCCGGGTGAAAGGATTTCTGGGGGCCGAGTTCGATGACCGCAACGATATAATTTTGATCGACAACGTCCGGATTGGAACTCCCGCGTACGAACAGGGCTTGAATGCAAAGGATCAGATCATCGCGCTTGATGGCGCGAAAGTTAACAAAGCAACCTTCGAAACGTTGATTGCGGCGAGACGTCCCGGCGAGATTGTGCATATCGCGGTGTTCCGGAATGACGATCTGCGCACGTTCGATATCAAGCTGGGCGGCCGCATGGACGCTCCTTTCAAGTTAGCGCAGCAGGCCTCGATCAGCGACCAGCAGAAGCGGATTTATCAGGGATGGTTGGGCGTACGTTAGGTACGCACTCCTCTGGAATGCTTGCTTATCGGCACGCCGGAGGCGTGCGTACCGTGGAGTCCTTGCTTATGAGCACGCCGGAGGCGTGCGTACCGTCGAGTGCTTGCTTGTGAGCAC
>DATISD010000576.1:0-5641 GCA_035469005.1 Pyrinomonadaceae bacterium
ATTGCGTTGACGAAAACAACCTAATCATTTTCGATTTCTGATTTTCGATTTTTGATTGGCATCCACGCTAAACGAAATCGCAAAGCTAAAATCCAAAATCAAAATGAAGTTAAGACTACCAAAAATCTTCCCCCGCGAAACGCTCGTCATGGCACTGGACAACGTGCGCTCGAACAAGTTTCGCAGCTTTCTGACCGTGCTCGGCATCGTCATTGGCGTGATGGCCGCGATCGTCGTGGCCTCGATTCTCACCGGCATGCGTCAGAGCATCATTTCCATCATCGAAGAGTACGGCACGAATAACATTTACGCTTTTCATCTCACGACCGGACCGCGAACGACGACGGATCGCGCTGAACGGCTGCGGAAGCCTTTAACCGTGGCGGATGCCGACGCGATCAAAGCCCAGGCCAGCGCCGTCGAAGATCTCGCAGTTTGCGCGCCGAACGTCGGCTACAGTGGGGGACCGTTTGACGACAACATCACTTATCAGGGACGCAATTATCGTTGGGGGAACACCCAGGGTGTCACTCCAAACTATGCGAACATCGTCAACGTCACGATTCATGAAGGTCGATTCATCACCGAATCAGACGAAGAGCAGCGACGCAACGTCATGGTGATCGGGGTCAACGCGGCGGATGCGCTGTTTCCCGGCCAGCAGAACAATATCGTCGGCGCCCAGGTACGCATGGGTGGCTTGAACTTCGAGATCGTCGGCGTGTTGGAAAAGCGCAAGGCCGGCTTCTTTGGCGAGAACGAAGAAGACAACGCCGTGCTGATTCCATTTCGCACCGCCCAGAAGGTTGCCCCGGCGCGCGGCTGGATACTGTTTATTATTCAGGCGCGCTCGGGACAATTGAACGACGCGCTGACCCAGTCGGAAGATGTTCTGCGCCGGCGCCGGAACGTGAAGTTCGGCGATCCTAATAACTTTGACATTAAGACTGCCGACAACTTCGTCAAACAGTTCGATAGCATCTTCGCGATGGTTGGGTTGGTGGCGATCGCGATCTCGAGTCTTGGCTTGCTGGTCGGCGGGATCGGGGTAATGAATATCATGCTGGTGAGCGTCACCGAGCGGACCCAGGAGATTGGCATTCGCAAAGCCCTGGGGGCACGCCGGCGCGACATCACCAGGCAGTTTCTGTTTGAAGCGATGACGCTTACTTTCCTCGGCGGGATGCTTGGCGTGACGCTCGCCATCGGCACCAGCAAACTGATCATGTTGTTGATACCAAGCCTGCCGGCGTCAGTTCCTATGTGGGCGGTCACTTCGGGAATTACCGTAAGCGTTGGAGTTGGATTGATCTTTGGCGTGTGGCCCGCCCGCAAAGCTGCCCGTTTGGATCCGATTGAGTGTTTGCGGTACGAATAATGTAAGACAGGATTTACCAGATGGACAAAATTCAAATTCCAAAGAGGGACCGGCGCTCTTTCCCGAATTTCAATTCGCTTTGTTCATCCGGTGAATCCTGTTAATCCTCTCCACCCATCGCGGTTCTCCGTTGCATCCTCTTTAAGCTCTCCGGAATGAACGCCGTGATCTGGTGAGTCGCAGCGCTCCCATCCGCAAAGGCCTGATACAAAGTGAAATCCGGCAGTGAGAGGCACGAGAGTGGCGAGTTCTGATTGTAGCCGGTATCGATTCCAATCGCGCTCTTGAAAACATAAATGCCGTGACGGCCGAGCCGGCCGCGCAGAGGCAGAAACGCTGTGGGAGTGTGACCAAAGACGCAGGGCTTTCCGCGATAGCTCTTGAAAAAGTCCATGTCTCGCGTCCACATCAAAGCATCCGCTGAACTTTCACGCGGATGCTTGCCGTTTTCCAGACCAGCGTGAACATAAAGTGCAAAGTCGTCTTCATGATACGAGGGTAGATTACGAAAGAACTCGATTTGTTCGGAGGGAATCTTTCCGGCCAGCAGATCGCGGGCGTTTGCCAAGTCGGCTTCGCCGCCGATAACCAGCAGCGTTTGGGTGTATTGAGCAAACGTGCGGTCGCCTCCGGTCGCCTGTTCAATCCAGATCAGATTTTCGTCATCAAGAAAATCGAGCAGCATCTGTTCGTGATTGCCGCGCAGACAAATCACGCGCTCAGGATCTTTTCGGCAAAGATTAAAGACGTGCTCGACGCAGCCCGGCACGTCCGGCCCGCGATCGATTAAATCGCCAAGAAACACGAGCGTGTCGCACTCTTCGTCGCGCGGCAGCATCTCCAGCAAAGTGTGAAGCTGGGCGCATCGTCCGTGAATGTCGCCAACGACGAAGGTTTTCATGAGATTTTCCGCTCCCGCTGGGAGAGGGTTAGGGTGAGGGTATAAAGCGGGAATAGAACAATAAGAACCTCACGCCGCAGCTTCGCCCCTCTTCCCCGGCCCTTCTCCCAAAACAAGAAGGGAGCAATACAGCTATTGGCCCTCTTCGGTCTCCGAAGCGGGCGTTGAGATGGAACTGATAATTTTCTGGTACTCAGGATCCTCACGCAGCGAATCCCAATTTTTGTCGCGCTCGAACCAGGGCTTGTTCTCGTTTCCTAGTTCGATCGCGCGCCGCAGCCACTTCAGCGCTTCATCACGCTCGCCTTCCATGGCATAAGCCGAGGCTAACCAATAGGCCACGTCGTGATCGGTGTTGGCGGTTTGCTTAACTTCGTCAGTCAGTTGCTCTCGCGCCTCATCGCTAAAACCAAGCTCGCTGAGAAAGGTTGCGTAGATGGGGCGTATGCCGTCGAGCTGAGGTTGCTGTTCCAACACTTGTTCCAGAATTTCTGCGGCCTTCACCGGCTCGTCGTGATAGTAAAGTGCCCGCGCGCGGAAGGTCCGGATCAAAGGATGATCGGGTTCGATTTTCGCGCCGACGTCAAGTTCAGCCATCGCCTCGTCGTATCGTCCTTCGCTGGTAAAGATGCGCGCGCGATTGTAACTGACGACGACCTGCTCCGCAGGATTCAATCGCGCCATGCGCTCAAAACAGCGCAAGGCCTTTTCGTGGTCGCCGTCGAGTCGCGCCAACACCCCGCGCACAAAATGCGCACCCACGTCGTTGGGAGCTTCGCGCAGGAGTTTTTCAGCTTCGGCGCGAGCTTTCTGCTTTTCTCCGCGTGAGAGATGGATAAAGACCATGTGCATCCGCGCTTCCAGCAAATGCGGATCAAGCGCCAGGGCCTGGTCGAATGCCTCCTCAGCTCTATCATTATCGCCAGTTTCGCCAAACCCCTTCCTGATGCGATTCGCATAAGCGCTGCCCAGACCGCAATGAGCCATTGCGAATGAAGGATCGATATAGGCAGCGCGCTCGAAGTGCTCGATGGCCTGGTCGATGTCTTTGCGGGAAATCGTGTGATAGATGTAACGAGCCAAACAGTCGCGGCCACGCAGGTATTCTTCGTAAGCTTCGGCGTTGGCGGTCTTGACCCGCTCCAGGCGATCCTTTTCGTCCGCACTCAACTCCAGACGCAGACCGTCGCAGATCTCCTGCGTAATCGTGTCCTGCACGTTGATGATGTCGGTCGCGTCCGCATCGATACGATCACTCCAAATCAAATCGCCCGAGTCCACGTCGACGAGTTGCGCGGTCACGCGAATCCGATCGCCGGCGCGCAAAAACCCCGCTGACAAAACTGCGGCCACACTCATTTCGCGGCCGGCCTGGCGTGGATCGACCTGCACGCCCTGGTATTTCACGATTTCGGACGAGGGCCGCACGACCAATGAACGGACGCGCGCGAGTTCCGTAATGACTGCGTCGGCCAGCGAAAATTCATAAAAGCTCGATTGCGGATCGTTGCTCACATTTTTGAAGGGAAGGATGGCGACACTTTTGCGCTCGCCGCTCAAGCTGGTGGCTCCGGTGTCGTGACCCGACTCAAAGGATATGTCGCGCGGTTGCGAAGTTCGTTCGCCGGTCTTGCTTCGCAACCAGCGCAGCGCCCGCCCGAAGCGGCCAGTGCCGGAAAGATGGCGCGGCGCGATCGGTGTGATCGGCTCAACGAAAGTCTGCGAGCCGCCCGCCTCGACTTCGCGCAAGACCGAGCGCAGGTCGTCACGCAGCTCGCTTACTTTCTGATAACGCTGTCTCGGATCTTTCGCCAGGGCGCGATCGATGATTGCCTGCAGTTGCGCCGGCACGCCGCCGGGACGTGCTTCATTTAATGGCTGCGGTTCATCATGCAGTACCGAATGCCGCACATCGATGCTGGTCTTTCCCTGAAAAGGCCAGATGCCCGTCAACATCTCGTAGAGCAAGACACCGGTGGAAAAAACATCCGCGCGCGCATCGACGCGTTCGCCGCTGGCCTGTTCCGGAGCGGCGTACGTCGCGGTGCCATAGGGAATACCAACCTCCGTCAGATCCGTGTGATGAATCCCGCCGAGGCTCGCGCTCTCGTCCATCAGTTTCGCCAGACCGAAATCGAGAATCTTCACTTGGCCCGAAGGCGTCACCATGACGTTTCCGGCCTTGATATCACGATGAATGATGCCGCGCGCGTGCGCGGCCGCCAGTGCGTCGGCGACCTGAATGGTGATTGAGAGCGCGCTGCGCAGATCGAGAGGACGGCCGTTGACGAGCTCGCGCACGTTCTTCCCTTCAACAAACTGCATGGCGATGAAATGAACGCCATCGATGTCGTTGAGATCGAAGATGGTGCAGATGTTGGGATGATCGAGCGCCGAAGCCAGCCGGGCCTCGCGCTCAAATCGTTTGAGGTTGGCTTCTTTAACGGTCAGTTCCGGGGGAAGGACCTTGATGACGACCGCGCGACCCAGCTTTGTATCGGTCGCTTTATAAACTGTTCCCTGCCCGCCGGCGCCAATCTTTTCGAGGATCCGATAATTCCCTAACTTTGCGCCGATCATTTTTGGCTATATTAAACTCTCACAACAAAGGTAGCGCAAGCTGTTAGCTTGCGCCGGCAAACGAACAGTTTGCGCTGCTCACCTTCTTCCGTGCGCAATCCTTAACGCTTCCGGCAATGCTCTCAGCCGCAGCATCGCCACCACGCCCAACATAGGGCCGGGTGCCAGAATGACAAACGCGTATCGCCAGCCGACCAGATTCACGACCAGCGGAATTAACTCTATCGAGACTGTCGTCAGGAGAAATCCCAGACAGGTCTGAATCGTTAGCGCCGTCCCCATGTATTGCTGATCGCCCAATTCAGTAACACAGGCCGAGAATTGCGCTGAGTCTGCCACCACGCTCGCCCCCCAAATTGCAGCGACGATCAAAAGTGCGAACGGATGCGCGCCGAACAAAAAGCCAATTACTACACAGCAAGTACCGCTGACGATCATTGCCATCGAAGTTACGATGGTTCGTCCGACGCGATCAGCAATCAACCCTGCGACCACACAACCTGCAGCGCCACAACCAATCACCAGAAATGAAGCGACTTCCGCCAGCGACGGATTGCTGCCACGCAACGAGAGGCTGGCGCGAATCATGAACGGAATCCACGTCCACATCGCGTAAAGCTCCCACATGTGACCAAAATAACCGAGATTCGCGAGCCGCACGCCACGATTGTGAAAGACTCGGCCAACCTGCTTCCAATCAAAACGCGCGGCCGGCAAGGCATACGGGCCGTCATCAACGAATATCTGCACGACCAGACCACCGATGACCGCCAACACTGATA
>DATISD010000577.1:0-4826 GCA_035469005.1 Pyrinomonadaceae bacterium
TGGTTCCACGTCGATGCCGCGTATGGCGGCACGCTGGCCTTCTCAGAGAAGCACAGATCCAAACTAACGGGGATCGAGTTCGCGAATTCGATTACGTTCGATCCGCATAAATGGATGTTCGTTCCTTTTTCCTGCGGCGCCACCCTCGTACGCGACGGAGGGCAGGTGTTGAGAGACTCTTTCGACATGTCTCCGGAATACTTGAGCGAGGACCGCGGATTTCCCGATGCCCAATATGATTTCTTCCGCTACGGCCAGATGGGCACACGGCGTTTCAATTCGCTGAAGCTTTGGATGTGCTTCAAGTTCATGGGAAAGCGCGGGTATGCGGCTACTACTGACCGGCACATCGAACTGACAGAATATCTGGCGTCGCGCCTCGACGACTTTTCGGACTTTGAAAGGACTGGCGAGATCGAGACTGCTGTCTGTTGTTTTCGTTATCTTCCTCCGGCGGTTCGCGCGTTGCCGCCAGCTGAGCAGGATCAGATCCAACAAGACTTGCAACAGCGAGTCGAAAGAAGCGGAAAAGCTTTCTTCCCGTCAACCGTTTTGCATGGCAGGCGCGCCTTGCGCGTGAATATCAACAGTTATTTGACCGAACAAAGGCATGTCGATGATTTGGTAGAATTGCTTCGGAAAGAAAGTGACGAGCTGTTGTGCAATCTGAACGAACATTCGCAAACGTCATGACTTGCCGTTTGACATTTGCATCTTTGGCGCGCTAAACGCGGAAACCGTGCACACGGCCCAGCCTTCGCGACGACGCCACCTTGCTTGTCTAACTCGTAACCAGTCCGGGATTAAGGTCATCAAGCACGCGAACGAGAGCGGCACAATAGGTGGAAGGCTTAAGGCCGCTCTCGTTCATGCAATCAATCTCTGTCACGATCAGCATTAGCCAGCAAACCATGAAACGCCTTCTTGGCACGACTCTTTTTCTGATTGTTGGCGTAATTATCTCTCTGTCTCAGGGTAGCGATCAGACTTCGCTGCCGGCAATCAAATCTCAAGCTGAGTTCGCTTCGCTCGCAGTCGTCTACGACGCCAACACACCGTACGCGTTGCCTCACGTTCTGTTCGTGATCGATCGACAAGAGAAAAACCGCATCTATTACGTCAACACAAAGCTCTACAAGTTTCACAAGGATTTCGTCAACGGCACTTATCTCTCGCTCGAGCGGGGCCAGGTGTTTTTCGAAAACAATTATCTTAAGGCTAACCGGCGATTCATTCTGGGAACCGTCGCCTACCAAACCCCGGTGCGGCGCTGGACGTTCGAGTTCTGGGAAGGCGACTTGATTCCTGCCAACCAAATTAAACTGACGTCAGACGTCATCAACAAATCCTTTTTTGCTCCGGTTGCTTACAAACCAAATTCGTCGCGCCAGGAAGACGCGTCAGCGAACCTCGGCCTTCCACGCGTGCTGCAAACTGAAATCTCGAAGGAACAGGACTATCAGGTTTTGAATGTGGCGAAGACCGTGGGCCGGATTCATGTAATTCCGAAGCTTGACGACCATGTTGAGATTGGCTTTAACGAGATTCTGGTGCTCGATGAGGTGCCGATCCAGCTGCCGCCGGTTGCCGGCATCATCACCAGCAAGCCTTCAACGCCGCTTTCACATATTAACCTCCTGGCAAAAGGCTGGGGCGTGCCGAACGTTTACATCAAAAACGCACAGGATCTCTTTAAGCAATATAACGGCTGGTGGGTTGAGTTCGACGCTCGCCGCGACACTTATTCAATCAAGCGCGCCGACAATAACGCGCTGGATGAGTATCAGAAGCGTCTGAAGCAGCGGCTCGACATCATGAAGCCGCGCGGCGATTTATCGGCGACCAGGATCGCGAGCCTGAGTGAACAGCGCGCGTCATCGGTCATCGCTTATGGTGCAAAGTCAGCAAACCTGGGAGAGCTCATTCACGCGCGTTTGCCCGGCTTCTCGGTTCCGCCCGGCTTCACCATCCCTTTTTACTACTACGATCAGTTTCTGCGAGAGAACAAGCTCGACGACGCGATCTACACAATGATGAACGATCAAAAGTTCGTTCACGATCCGGCCTATCGACGCGAATATCTGGCGCGATTGCGCGGTGATTTCCAAAAAGGAACAGTTAACGAGAAGTTGCGCAGTGAGGTCCTGCGTCGTTTGCACGCCGAATTTCCAGGCAAGGGCGTTTTCGCGCGCAGCTCGACCAACAGCGAAGACTTGCCCAATTTCAATGGCGCCGGCCTTTATACCTCGATGCCGAATTTGCGTACCGATGATCAACTCATTGAAGGGATCAAAATTGTCTGGGCGTCAGTCTGGAATTTTGAAGCTTACGAAGCGCGTGAGCGGGCGGGCATCGAGCAGTCAAAGATTTACATGGCCGTCCTGATTCAGGAGGGGATTAATTCCGAAAGCTCCGGCGTAATGATCACAACAGATCCGTTTAACAAGAACAGCAAAGACCCGGCAATATATATCAGCGCGAAGCGCGGGCTTGGCATGAAAGTGGTCGAAGGGCAGAGAATTGCCGAGCAAGTTGTCTTCAGATCGCGCGCCAATTCAGTGCAGGTCTTGACGCGCTCCGAGGAAGACAGTCTATTGACTTTCGATGAGCGAGGCGGAATTAAGGAGATCCCAATCAGCGGCGAGCGGGCAGTATTGAGCGATGATGTCGTCCGCCGGCTGGCGGCTGCGGCGAACGGCATCAAACGCGTCTTCGGTGATAAGGATCAGGACATCGAATGGGCCTATATGAAGGGCCAGCTATACATCGTGCAGGCGCGGCCCTTCGTCGCGGGCGGTTAACCGTTTTCTCCGGGCGTTGAGTTGGTGCCTCCGGCAGGAGCGCCAGATGTTGGAACCGTCGCGCCGGCTCCCGTTGCTATCGCGCCAGTACCTGCGGGCGTTGGGCCAGCTCCGGCCGGTCCAGCTGCTTGAACCGTCTTTGAAAGCTGCAAATATTCCCACATGTACTCGCCATAGTACTTTCCCGTATCATCCTTGAAGCCTTGTTTGAAGCCTTTAGCGAAGTTCACACTGCCGCGGTTGTAGGCAATCGCAACGTACACCATCTCTTCATCCGTCAGCGTGGTTTTGCCTCCGGGGTAAGCGCGCTTCAGAGCCGCCTTTAGTTCTGTGACACACTGCGCCAGGCAATCGTCAAAGTTGTACCATTTCTTCTGCAGGAAATAATCCGGGTTGGTCTTGAAGAATTGGATGTCGTACTGGAAAATCCCATAGCCATGGCAGAACTTGTTGGGGTTGCCATTGGCAACCGCCTTGTATGACGCATTGTAAGGTTTCAAAGACTCGAGCGCTTCGCGCGCGATCGCAAACATTTGGGCGCCATTAGGTGCCGCAAGCAAGGCTGCCTTATTGATTGGAAAGGCCGACCGGTTTGGGGAGTCAAGCGTGTCGCCTACGCAAAGCTTGAGCACTTCATCGACAGGAAGGGTTTTGTAGATCGAACCCCAGATCGAAAAGGTTTCCTGTGTGGCAATTGCGGTAAGCATATCGGCACTAAAGGGCGTTCCCTGGATGCCGTTTTGAATTCGACCGGCGAATTGGCCTTTAAACCAAGCCATTCCATCTGATAGTTTTGACATGTAATTTACCTCCTGAGTTTTGAAGGGAGATCCTTTTGAGGCGCCGGCGTGTGGGTTATCGTCAGCGAGCGGCGCCGGTCGGGAATCTCATGGGCGGGTACTAGACCATGCACCCGGATCAAAGTCAAGATTTTCTCCGGCACCGTGCGTATCGAACATTAACAATTGAAGGACTGATAACTCGTATATGGATAATCACATCTTCGTCCCCGGAATATTGAAAGGTCGGGTGGCCTTTGTGACTGGCGGCGGCACCGGTATTACTGGTGGCGTGGCACGAGCGCTGGCTGAAGCGGGCGCGAACGTCGCGCTGGTTAGTCGCAGTCTGGAACATCTTGAGCCCGCTGCTGCGGCCATAAATGCCGCGCGGGACAGTAGCCCGACCGTGAGGGAGGGCCTAGGCGAAGCCTTCGCCATTGCGGCCGACGTTCGCAAACCCGAAGAGGTCGAAACAGCGGTTGCGGCGACCGTCGAGCGATTCGGCAAGATCGACATAGTAATCAATGGCGCCGCGGGAAACTTTCTTTGTGCGGCCGGAGAGCTTTCGCCAAACGGTTTTGGCACGGTCGTCGATATCGATCTCAAAGGAACGTTCAACGTCTGTCGCGCATCGTTCCCGGAATTAAAGAAAAACCGCGGCCAGATTTTGAACATCAGCGCCACGCTTCATTATCTCGGCACGCCGATGCAGCTTCATGTTTCTGCCGCCAAAGCAGGCGTCGATGCGTTGACGCGAAACCTCGCAGTTGAATGGGGCCGTTACGGAATTCGCGTTAACGCGATCGCGCCGGGGCCTATCGCCGACACTGAAGGCATGAAACGGCTCGTACCTGAACCAATCAAAGAGAAACTGCAGCAAGGCGTTCCCCTTGGCCGGTTAGGCTTAATCAAGGACATCGAGAACGCTGCCGTCTTTCTTTGTTCTGACGCAGCCAGCTTTATCAACGGTGCAGTATTGGTGATCGATGGCGGACAGTGGCTGGCGGCAAATCGATTGGTTTGAGTCAAACATGTTGCTCTGACTCAGGAAAATAAATTTTCCCCTTCTCGACAGTAATGAATGGTTGAGAAGAGCCGTTCGCACCTCACCTCTTTGATGGCTAAACGTGAGCCGAGAAAATATTAGCGGGGCCCCCCCCAATTCATTCGTGACAGCAAAAAAGAGAGCGGCCGCCACGGCCGCTCTCTTCAGCTGGACCATCATCGTTAGAAATTAACGACGATG
>DATISD010000578.1:0-1756 GCA_035469005.1 Pyrinomonadaceae bacterium
GGGCCTTTCAAATACCTTCTCTGTCGGTTTTCTACAAATATGCCGGCCTAACGGCCCTCCCTCTCCCTTTGAGAGAGGGTGAGAGTGCGGGCCGTTAGCAGTCGTCGTAAACCTCACCGCAGTTCTCTCCCAAGGTGAGAGGGAGAATTGTTGATTTCAGCCCTTCGCCCTGCCGCCGCACTCCAAATCGCTCCGCGTTTTCATTTGCGTGACTTGCGACTTACAATCCTGAACATGGAACGAGCAGGGACTCTCGGCGAACTCAAAGCAAGCGGCTACCGCGCCACCCCAGTCAAAGACGAGATGCGCGCGAACCTGATTTGCAAACTCAAGCGGCGCGAAAAACTTTTTCCGGGCATCGTCGGCTATGACGAAACGGTGGTGCCGCAACTCATCAATGCGATCCTGGCGCGGCACAATTTGATTCTGCTCGGCCTGCGCGGCCAGGCAAAGAGCCGCATCATCAGACAACTAACGAACCTTTTAGACGAGCAGATTCCAATCATCGCCGGATCGGAAGTCAACGACGATCCTTTTCATCCCGTCAGCGCCTACGGCCGCCAGACACTCGAGTTGCACGGCGACTCGGCCCACATCGATTGGGCCAGTCGCGACGCGCGCTTCGTAGAAAAACTGGCGACGCCGGACGTGACCATTGCCGACATCATCGGCGATGTCGATCCGATCAAGGCGGCGAAGGGTGGTCATTTGCTGAGTGATGAGCTGACGATTCATTACGGCCTTTTGCCGCGTGCTAACCGCGGCATCTTTGCGATTAACGAACTGCCAGATCTCGCCGGCAAAATTCAGGTTGGTCTCTTCAACATCATGCAGGAAGGCGACGTGCAGATTAAAGGTTATCCGGTGCGTCTGCCGCTGGATGTGATGCTGGTTTTCTCGGCAAATCCTGAGGATTACACGGCACGCGGCAAAATTATTTCGCCGCTGAAAGATCGGATCGGCGCCGAAATCATGACGCACTATCCGAAAGAGATTGAGCTCGGCGTCGAGATTACCAGGCAGGAGGCCTGGACTGCGCGCGATGGTTTGCAGGAACGGCTGCTCATTCCCGACTTCATTCGCGAAACAATCGAGCAGATTGCTTTCGAAGCACGCGACGATCAACGCATCGACAAACATTCCGGAGTTTCACAGCGCCTGCCCATCACCGTAATGGAATCGGTTGTTTCCAACGCCGAGCGGCGCGCGCTGCTGACCGAAGAACCTCAGGTGGTTCCGCGGATCGCGGATATTTACGCGGCGATTCCTTCCATGACCGGCAAGATGGAACTGGAGTATGAAGGCGAGCAAATCGGCGCGAATCGCATTGCCAAAGATTTGATCAAGCGCGCTGCCGGTGAAATCTTTGAAGGGTACTTTGTAGGTATTGATTTCGCGCCCACGGTGGCCTGGTTCGATCAGGGCAACAATCTGCGGCTGGCGGACACAGCTTCAGCAGACGAATGCACGCTGCTGCTCGAATCAGCACCCGAATTGATCGAGACCGCGCTAATTCCGTTCGAGTTCAATCGCAAGGACCAGGCGCAAACAGTCGCCGCCTGCGAATTCGTGCTGGAAGGTCTGTACGCGGAAAACAAAATCAGCCGGAATGAAGAAGGTGGCTACACGGCCGTGACGAAAGCTAAGAAGGATCGGCGCGGGATGATCTATGATGATCTGACTGAGACGGGACGATACAGCTGAGAATTGATTCATTGAACCATTCATTCATTGAATCAATGAACAAATGAATCAA
>DATISD010000579.1:0-2221 GCA_035469005.1 Pyrinomonadaceae bacterium
GCAGCTTCTCCCTGCAAGTAAGCAAGAATCGCAAATCGCAGGCCTGACCCCCAGCTTCAGTAATTGCCGCTCTGAACCGGACATTTCACTTGTTAACTTCACCGGACATATCATGTGCTAACGACACTGGGTTTACCGCTACTTGTCTTAACCAGATCGCTTCGGATATCTTGACCGCGCAAAACTCAGTTCTCTGCCCTAATCTTATGAAAAAAACTTTTTTCTTCTGCCTGCTGTTCACCTTTCTGGTCGCAACGCCGGCAATCGCTCAACAATCGCTCGATGCTCTTGTCGATCGCGAGATTGCACAACTTGTCAGCACTTACAAGATGCTGCACGCGGCGCCCGAGCTTTCGCATTACGAAGAGAAGACGTCCGCATTCTTTGCCGCGCAACTGCGATCTTTCGGCTACACCGTGACTGAACGCATCGGAAAATACGATCGGCCGCAGTTTTCAGGTTACGGCGTTGTTGCCGTCCTGAAAAATGGAGATGGCCCGACGGTGCTCCTGCGCACAGACATGGACGCGCTGCCGGTGGAAGAGAAGAACGACGTTCCCTACGCCAGCAAGGTCAAGACCAAGAACGAATCGGGTCAGGAAGTCAGCGTCATGCACGCCTGCGGACATGACGTTCACGTGACCAGTATGCTGGGGACCGCGAAGCTTTTGGCGGCGCTGAAAGATCAATGGCGGGGCACACTGGTAATAATCGGCCAACCGGCGGAGGAGACCGTCGACGGAGCTCGCGCCATGTTGGCCGATGGGCTGTATACGCGCTTTCCCAAACCGGATTTCACGCTCGGCCTGCATGACAGCTCTGATGTCGAGGCAGGAAAAATCACTTACACGCCCGGTTATGCCATGGCCAGCTCAACCTCGGTTGACGTCATCATTCGCGGTCTCGGCGGCCATGGTTCGAAGCCCGAAGCCACCAAGGACCCGATCGTCGTCGCCTCGCAAACCATCCTGGCACTGCAGACGATCGTTAGTCGCGAAAACTCGCCGCTCGATCCCGCGGTGGTAACCATCGGCTCGATTCACGGCGGCACGAAGCGCAACATCATCCCTGACGAGGTCGTCTTGCAACTAACCATCAGGACTTATAAAGAGGAAGTCAGACAGCGCATCGTTGCTTCGATTGAACGAATCGCGAGAGGCGTGGCCTCGGCCGCCGGCATCCCCGAAGATCGAGCGCCAATCGTCAAAGTAATCGAGAGCGAAAATGCGCCCTCGCTTTACAACGATCCGCAATTGACTGAGCGCATCGCGGCCGTGCTGGGCAAAGCAATCGGCAGTGACAATGTGATCAAGGCGCCACCGTTGATGGCGAGTGAAGATTTCGGCGTCTTCAGTCTTGATCATCAGATTCCGTCCTGTTATTTCTGGCTGGGCGCAATTGAACCTTCGAGAGTTGAGGCCAGCCGGAAATCCGGCAAGCCATTGCCTTCGCTGCACTCCAGCTTGTTCCAGCCGCTGCCGGAGCCAACGTTGCGCACTGGCATCAAAGCTATGACGGCGGCAGTCCTTGAGTTGATGAAGAAATAATCTGTGGCACAGACTTTAGTCTGTGATCGCCGGCAGCCTGAGAATTGTGACGTTGAATCACAGACTGAAGTCTGTGCCACTAATTCAGTAAGGAGCGTACCAATGGGTAAAGGAGACCAACGTTCACGACGTGGCAAGATTTGGCGCGGGACCTTTGGAAAACGCAGACCAAAGAAAAGTAAAACAGCGGCGCCGCCAAGCGTGGCTGCGCCAGCCGAAGAGAAGAAGGGACGAGCCAGGAAGGAGGCCGAAACCGGCGAGTAACATTGCGCCTGAGTTTAAGAAGCAGCCGGCGGCCAGTTGAAAGGCCCTCCCAACAATCACAGCACTTCGAGTTGGGCGAGCGCGGCGAAGCCCTCGCCCTCGAGCATCTCGAGCGCTGTGGTTACCGGATCGTCGCGGCAAATTTTAGTTTGCCTATCGGGCGTAACACGCGAGATTTGATCGTCAATGCCGAAATCGATCTGGTCGCCTACGATGCCCGAACGCTTTGCTTTATTGAGGTAAAGACCAGAGCTTCAGACGAGATTGCGCCGCCGCAGATGAACGTCAACCTGCGCAAGCGCAGGCAGATTGCGCGCGCCGCACGTGGCTATCGCAGAATGTTTGGACTGATGGATGCCCCATATCGATACGACGTTGTTACCGTGATCGCGAAACCCGGCGATTGCGAA
>DATISD010000580.1:0-5293 GCA_035469005.1 Pyrinomonadaceae bacterium
TTCATCCGACAAGCGACGAAATGTGTTTGGTCTAAGCAGGCGTGGCATCAACCACCGATGACGTCACGACGTCAGTGCCTTCACAAAATAATAGCAACCGAGCGGTGAAATTTGATTGATTGGTAAAGGGGGCGGATCGAACGGAACGCCCCCTTCTTACTGTCAAGATGATCAGCCTCGCACTCCCAGCAACGGTCGCGGCTCGACTGCTTCCACCCGCACGCGCGCATCGAGAATTACCGCGCCGCTCTCCTGCACTACAAACGGGTTGCAATCCAGCTCAGCTATTTGCGGCAGGTCCTCGACCATGGCGCTGGTGCGCAGCAGTCCATCTTCCAGGGCTGCGACGTCGTACAACGGCCCCCCGCGAAAGCGATTCAACAGTGGATAAGTCTTCAGACCGCGAATCATCTCCGCCGCGTCTTCTTTTGAAAGTGGAGTTAGGCGTATTGATACGTCGCGCAGCAGTTCGACCTGGACTCCTCCGGCGCCACAAGCGACGACTGGTCCGAATTGCTGATCGTGGACGACACCAACCAGCATCTCTACCCCACTACCGGCCATGCGCTGAACGACGAAACCTGTGGGCGGATTGCCCTGCGAAGTCAGACGGTCGCGTATTTCGCCGGCCGCTGCCTGCACCTGTTCTTTTCCGCGCAGGTGCAGACGAACCCCGCCGGCTTCGGTCTTGTGCAGCACGCCAGGCGCAATCACTTTCAAAGCGATTTCACAACCCATCTTCTCAGCCAGTTCGCCGGCCGCCTCGGGCGTGTCGACGATCTTTTGCTCAATGAAGGGCAGACCATAGCAGGACATTAGCGCGGCGGTTTCTTCGGCCATCAGCCAGCCACTGCCTCTCTGCAGAGCGGAAGCCACGATAGACGCGGCCTCGTCACGCCGCAAATCGTCGAATTGTGGCAGCGTTCGCTCAGGCCGTTCACGCCATTGCGCATAACGTGCCGCGCGCGCCAAAGCTATGGCCGCCGTCTCGGGGAATTTATAAGAAGGGATTTTCGCCGTGCGCACGATTTCCGGCGCCGGATCAGCCTGCAGGAAAACAGTCAGGACCGGCTTCTCTATCTTCGCGCGTTCGATAGCGGCTACGGCTGCGCGAGCTACATCTTCGGCGCGAGTTACGAGTGGCGGCGTGAAGCAAACTATCAACGCGTCGATGTTAGGGTCAGCCGCGACGACTTCGATGGTGCGCTCGTACTGTTCGCCGCCCGCTGAGGCAATCATGTCCACGGGATTGCCGACCCCAGCTCCGGGAGCCAAAAACGATCGCAAGGTGTCCCGGCTGGCCTGACTGAGAAGTGGAACTTCCAGACCGCGCGCCTCACACGTGTCAGCACAAAGAATTCCGGGTCCGCCGGCATTGGTGATGATTCCCACTCGCTTGCCGCGCGGCAATGGTTGATTAACCAACAGGGCCGCCACGTCGAATAATTCTTCGAGAGTATCAGTGCGAATGACACCTGATTGGCGAAACAGCGCGTCCACCGTAACGTCAGAAGCCGCGATCAGCGCGCCGGTGTGCGATGAAGTCGCGCGCGCGCCCGCTGATGAGCGCCCGCTCTTAACGACAACGATCGGTTTCTTGCGGCCTACGCGCCGCGCTATTTGCGAAAACTTTTTCGGATTGCCGAACGACTCCAGATACAAAAGGATCACGTCGGTGTTGTCATCAGATTCCCAATAACGCAGCAGATCGTTTCCGGAAATATCTGCCTTATTTCCGACCGATACAAAGGTCGAGATGCCCAGTCCCAGCGAGTTCGCCAGTTCAATTATCGCCAGGCCGAGCGCGCCGCTCTGCGACGAAAAGCCAACCCGTCCGGTCGGCGGTTCACCGGGCGCGAACGTGGCGTCCATGCGGACGGCAGGATGGGCGTTGATGATGCCCATGCAGTTGGGACCGATCAATCGCATCCCCGCAGAGCGACACACCTGAACCAGTTCGGCCTGCTTTGCCTGTCCCTCTGTACCCGTCTCACCGAAGCCGGCCGAAATTACGACCAGTGCCTTTACGCCTTTGCGGGCGCATGCTTTGACCGTCTCGAGCACAAACTTTTCCTGCACCACAATGACGGCGAGGTCGACCGGGCCGGGAATATCCTCAACTGACTTGTAAGCGGGAACTGATTGGACCACGTCGGTCGAAGGATTGACCGGATATACTGGTCCGGCGAAGCCATAGCTCAGCAGGTTGTGAAAAAGCTCGCCGCCAATCGAGCGTCGTTTTTTAGACGCGCCAACGACCGCAATTGATCGCGGATTGAAGAAAAGTCTGAGTGCGTTGTCTGCGGCGATCGACTCGCGCCGTTCAAAATGCTCGATCGCTTCGACCGTGAACGAAGTCGGAAACGTCACATGAATTTGTCCGGCGCGCGCGTTTACCTCAATGGGAAAACCAGACTCGCGAAAGACCTTAATCATCCTGTGGTTCGCCGCGACGACTTCAGCTTCGAATGTTTGAATGCCGTTGGCTGCGGCAACTTCGGCCAATTGGCCCAGCAGCAGCGTTCCTAATCCGCGTCCCTGGAACTCATCGGCGATGGTAAATGCAACCTCGGCGCGATGTTCATCAATCCCGGCATAAAAAGCATGGCCGACAATGTTTGCTTCGGGGCCGCTCAGGGCCACCAGGCCAAATGTATGATCGAGGTTCGTTTCGCGGCGGGCTTCGGCGGCGAGGGCCGCGCCTTTGGCGAGTGAGTAGAAACGCAACCAAAGTGACTCTTCAGACAACGACTGGAACAAAGCGAGCAGGGCCTCGTCGTCCTCAGGCCGCATCGCGCGCACATGCACGGTCGAGCCGTCTCTCAGAACGACGTCGCCGGCTCGATGCGCTGCTCCGAGCGCGCAGAAGTCTCCGCCTGGTGCTGTTTGACCGTTTGGCTTATCCATCGGCGGACGCTGTCCAACCGGAACGTTATAAATCATTTCCTTATTAAGTGTCTGCATATTCCCTCTTCTGGTACTGGCTCAGTTTAGAGCTCAAGCTTCAACTGGCGCCTTTTTTGCAGCCTAAAGGCGGAACTCTGAACTCAAACCGAACCAGCAACCCTCTTCTAAATTTTTAGCCGTAGGCATATCTATCGGGCACACTTAGGCGCGCAACCTATATGCCGCGAAAATAGTCGCGGCGGCGCGCAGATGTTGTCACCCGCGTTGCGCAAACTTTCCCAAAGGCTGTGGGAAAGCGCGCATCATCCAGCGGTATCTGAATCAAACATTGGGATTAGCGCCACAAATCTCTCGGTCATAGGGCGCAGGGAGCAGGAATAAAGGTTGCTATCGAACCCTGCAGGAGTTGAATTCGATGACGACTGACCGGGAAACGAAGTTGACGCGACGCAGTTTTTGTAACACTGCCGTGCTGGTTTCGGCGGGGTTGGTGCTGGCGCCGAAAGAGCTAAGAAGTCAGCAGCCAAACGAAGAACAGTCGTTACTCGCCTACCCGCCGGTGAAAATCGAAGGCGCTGAACGCGTTATGCCGGGCTCGGCTCTGTATTTCAATTATCCGAAAAAAAGTGATCCGGCGGTGCTCTTACGAACGATGGATGGCCAATATCTGGCGTTCAGTCGTAAGTGTGCACATCTTGGTTGTTCGATCGATTTCGATAGAGCGCAAAGATGTCTGGTCTGTCCCTGTCATCGTGGCGTCTACGACTCGCGAACCGGTTACGTGGTTTTGGGTCCGCCGCCCCGGCCACTGGACCAGATCATTTTGCAGGTGCGCGCCGGCGGCGAGATATGGGCCGTCGGAAAGGCGGCGGGAGGGAATCAGAACGCCTCAGCTGAGGACGGACTAATTTAGGAGGTTCGAACTAACATGCGAAACATACTACGCAAGGTTCTTTCAGTCGTGACAGCGGTACTGGTGATCGCGTTAGCGGGATTGTTTCTGAGTGTTTACGCGCAAGCCAAGTCACACGCCGTTAACACCGGGAAGACATCTGTGGTGCAGCAGCCGCTCTTCACCGAGTACAAAGGTGTAAAGCTGGGAATGTTGGCGCAGGAAGTGCGAGGAAAACTTGGCGACCCGGTACTGAAGGATGATGAGATGGATTACTTCATCTTTTCGGACGGCGTGAGTGCCCAGGTTGCCTATGATAAGGCGCACACCGTGAAGGCCATTTCGGTTGACTACGCGGGCGGAACCGGCGCTCCGGATTACCGGGCGGTGGTTGGCACTGAGCTCGAAACGCGGCCCGATGGCTCTACTTACAGGATCGTGAGATATGAAGCGCTCGGATTCTGGGTTTCCTATAACCGCACTTCCGGGCCGGTGATCACGGTCACGATTACGATTCAGAAGATATAGGCTCCGTTGCAGGCTGGAGAGAAAAATGGAGAACGAATATTTTTACTCGACGGAAGTCGAGTGGAGTGGGGCGCGCGAGGGTGAATTAAGTGCTTCGGCATTACCGCGTCTCCACGTTGACGCACCTCCTGAGTTTAAGGGTCACGAAGGCTCGTGGACGCCGGAGCACTTGTTTGTGGGCGCCGTGAACTCATGCTTCATGACGACGTTTCTGGCGATCGCTGAGAATTCCAAACTGGATTTTGTCAGCTTCAAAGCTGCCGCGGACGGCAAACTCGAAAAGCGTGACGGCCAGGGTTTCTCGATTACTGAAATTGTGCTTAAGCCAAAGCTGACGATAAAAGATTCACACGATGTGGCGCGCGCGGCGCGCATTCTCGAGAAGGCCGAGAAGCATTGTTTGATTTCGAATTCGGTAAAGACCGAAATTCATCTTGAGCCGGAGATCAACGTCGCGCAACTCACGGCCTGAAATCGAAACTGCTGGAACAAGATCATCAAAGGCAATTTACATTTCATGTTTTACCGTCCTCGATCCGGGATGTGGTCGCTGGAATTGGGCAATGAAAATGCCCCGACAACTGTCCCGTCTTAGCTTGAGAATCGCATCGCCGGACGGGGAATTTTCCTGAGCCTTTGGGGAATCTCTCGTCCCTGGTCATTTACCGGTCCCGCTCGCCTCGGAATTGGGCCTCGTTCAAAGCCCGCGCCCACGGTTCACCGCTTGCCTCCACATTGGCTGAATCTGTCTGAAAACACGAGGCTTTCTAACGCGATCGCTGATTCACCGGCAGAATCGGACTCCAGCCTGGTGCTGGCAGTGATGCGAGAGTCAGAATTCTCGAACCGCCGATTCTGCAGTCACATGGTTGGCCCGGGTCGTGGCGCGGTGAACGGTAAAAGGAAATTTTGAGGTGCTACAGGAGAGTACTTGGGGTTCTGGTGGTTGCGCACATTGATTCTCGG
>DATISD010000581.1:0-1820 GCA_035469005.1 Pyrinomonadaceae bacterium
AATGGCCTGGTTGCGGCTTTCTATCTTGCCAAAGCTGGTTTGAAGCCACTCGTACTCGAACGTCGCTCGATTATTGGCGGCGCATGCGTCACCGAAGAGCTCCATCCTGGTTTTCGTTGCTCAACGCTGGCCAGCTCAGCCGGTCCGCTGCTCCCGCAGGTACTGAAAGATCTGAAATTGGAACGTTATGGAATTGAGTTCATTAACCCGGTCGCGCGCGTGACGGCCCTGAATTTGGATGGACCGCCAATCTCCATTTATCAAGATCCGCAGCGAACAGCCGCTGAATTGACGCCGGTAGCGGCGGCAGATGCAAACAATTATTCCGAATTCGTTTCGACGTTCGCTCGCATTGGTTGCGCGATTAGGCCGCTCCTCCAACTGACGCCGCCGAACATTGACGCGCCGTCTAAGAGCGAATTGTGGAACCTGGGCAAGCTGGGCTGGGCAGTTCGTGGGCTGGGGAAGAAAGACGAATACCGTCTGCTTCGCTACGCGCCGATGGCAGTCGCTGATCTCGCTGCCGAATGGTTTGAGACAGAAGCCCTGCGCGCGATCATCGCCGCACGCGGCATTTTCGGCGCTAACGCCGGACCATGGTCGGCGGGTACCAGCGCGGCAGTTCTGCTTCAAGCCGCAATCGATGGGAGCGCAGTCGGATCGTCTGTCTTTGTAAAAGGCGGGATGGGCGCGCTGACGCAAGCGCTGGCAAAAGCAGTCACCGATGCAGGGGGCGAGATTCGCGCCGGTTCGGAAGTTACCAACATCAGAGTCGCCGGCGATCGCGTATCGAGTGTGGTTCTTTCCAGCGGCGTCGAACTCCCGGCGTGGACCGCGATTTCATGCGCCGATCCGGGCGTGACCCTCCTGGATCTTTTAGCTTATGGCGAGCTTGACCCCAGTTTCCGGAATCGGATTCAAAACTATCGCGCGGTTGGAACAGTGGCGAAGGTGCATCTCGCACTGGGGGCGTTGCCGAAATTCCGAAGTGTCAAATGCTCAGATGGAAGCTGCGCTGAGAAACTTTCCGGCAGAATTCACGTTGGTCCTGATATCGACTATCTCGAACGGGCCTTCGACGCCGCGAAGTATGGTGACTTCTCGCCGCGACCATACATGGACATAACTCTTCCGACGTTGACAGATCCGTCGCTCGCTCCTAACGGTGCGCACGTTATGTCAATTCACGCGCAGTTTGCACCTTATCATCTGAAGAATGGTGACTGGGATTCGCGGCGCGAGGAATTAGGCGACACGATTGTCGAAACATTGTCGGAATACCTGCCGGACCTGAAGGAATTGATCGTCGCCCGAAAGGTTTTTACGCCACTCGATCTTGAACGAACATTCGGACTAACTGGTGGGCATATTCATCATGGCGAGATGTCGCTCGATCAGCTTTTCGCGTTTCGCCCGGTAATTGGATGTGCACAATATCGCACACCCGTAAAAGGATTATATTTGTGTGGTTCGGGAACTCACCCCGGCGGCGGCGTGACCGGAGCGCCGGGAATGAATGCGAGTCGAGAGATAATCAGGGATTTGAAGCGGATTAAGTGATCGTCGATCCTTATTCCATCGACTTGCCAGGTAGTGAGGCTGTGAAGTCCCTCAGGGACGAAATATTGTTAGGCTGTCTTTCGTTGCACCAATCCAATAACCGCGCCGATGATCGTGGCGATCAGGCCCAATACGATCAGAATCGTCCCGATAAAGATCTGTTTTGCTTCCGCGAACTTCCCTCCCAGATGACCAATCATATCTTTCAGCGAAGCGTCGTGCGGAATAGTCAGCAATCCAATCGCGAGCAGAAACGATCC
>DATISD010000582.1:0-5114 GCA_035469005.1 Pyrinomonadaceae bacterium
CCCGTCGGGAGTGGCCCTGCAAACCGTGGACGCTACTAACGGAGTCGCAGTGCTGAACTCGAGCGTAAGCCAAAGCGGCACGTACCTAATCAGGGTCGTCAACGTCAGCCTTGGGCCGTTGCAGCTCACACTCACTGCCACGCCCACAGTCTGTCGCTGACCACATGAGGGCGAGAGGAGACACACCAATGCGCTGACTTTACTTCTCTCGCCTCACTTGAGCGCCTCTCCGAGTTTGGGCCACTCGGAGAGGCCATTTTTTTGAGGGCAGTTTTGATTTGGCCGTATGATTGGCGGCGTTTGCGAACGAATTTTTTTGGTTGGGAGCTTCCAGTGGTCGTCAGTGTGTAAAGAATTTGCCTGAGCGCGGATAGGTATGGCGGTATAATGCTCTCCACTGGGTACTTAGACCGCCCGTGTCGGCATGGTGCTCGCCGAAGAACTCGTTGGATGGCTCTCAAATCTCTCACGGCGTATAATCTGCCCCGAGGTTAACATGAATTACAAAGTTGTCGTCCGCGAATCGGAAGAAGGTTTCAGCGTTTCGTGTCCCGGTCTGCCGGGCTGTTGGTCGCAGGGTGAAACTGAATCCGAAGCGCTCGCAAATATCCAGGACGCCATTCGTGAATACCTCGCTGCCGTGGATGATCTTGTCAAAGGCCAGGATGTTCGTGAAGTGAAGGTTGCGGTCTAACGTGCCGAGGATTCCCGGCGTCAATCATCTCGATGCCGTGCGAGCTCTCGAAAAGGCTGGCTTTCGCATCGTGCGCCAAGGCAAGCACATCGTCATGTCAGATGGAATTCGCATTGTGACGATTCCTCGCCACAATCCCGTGAACGCATTTACGATGGGCGGCATTGCCCGTGACGCCGGCCTCAGCGTTGAACAATTCAAAAAACTTCTTTGATGGGAACGACATCAAACAACTCGTCGTCGGACCGGAGCGGCGACAGCTCGTTGTGTCAGAAACGGGGAGCGGTAGCGACCCGATCAAGACTCAACTTGCGTGATGATCCCGTCGCTACCGCTCCGGGTTCTGACACAGCGGAACTTGATTAAATTCGCGCCGCCGCGGTCAACTCAACTGTTGAGCACCTCATCTTTTCCTAACAACATGCCACAAGCGAACCAACCTCTTATCGTTGATGTCGACCTGAAAGAGTCTGCTCGTCAACGGGCACGAATTCTCTAGTCTCTCCGTAATACGGTGTCCTTAGCTTCTGCGAGCAGTTCAGGATAATCAAGGCAGTAGTGAAGGCCCCGCGATTCGTGTCTGAGCAGTGCGCTTTCGATTATCAGTTCCGCCACCAGCGCCAGGTTCCGCAACTCGACCAAATCGGGCGTAATTCGATAGTTCCAATAGAACTCATTGATCTCTTCGCGCAGGTTCTTAATGCGGTTGGCGGCCCGCAGCAAACGCTTGTTGGTGCGCACGATGCCGACATAATCCCACATGCAACGGCGAATCTCGTCCCAATTGTGAGTGACTACGACCAGCTCGTCGGCATCGCTGGCGTCTCCACTCTCCCACGCGGGCAATGGCTGAAACTCGGAAGTTTCCAATGCCGGGCGGGCCCGCTGCGCCGCACGATGCGCGACCACGAGTGCCTCGAGAAGCGAGTTGCTGGCCAGTCGATTCGCTCCATGCAGTCCGGTGCAAGCGACTTCACCGGCCGCGAATAAACCTTTGATCTCAGTTTCACCGTCGACGTTCGTGACCACGCCGCCGCATTGATAGTGCGCGGCCGGAACAACTGGAATCGCTTCGCGGGTCATATCAAATCCAAACTCCAGGCATGTGGAATAGATATTCGGGAAACGCTGTTTGATGAAGTCAGAACCCTTGTGCGTGATGTCGAGCCAGACACAATCCGCGCCGGTCTTTTTCATCTCAGCGTCTATCGCCCGGGCGACAATGTCGCGCGGCGCAAGCTCGCCGCGCTGGTCGTAGCGATCCATGAATCTCTGCCCGTCAGATCCGCGCAGGACTGCGCCTTCACCACGCACGGCTTCGCTGATCAGGAAAGATTTCGCGCGCGGATGGTAGAGACAGGTTGGATGAAATTGAACGAACTCCATATTGGCGATACTGGCGCCGGCGCGGCTGGCCATGGCGACGCCGTCACCACTGGCGATGTCGGGATTGCTGGTGTAGAGATAAACCTTTCCACAACCGCCCGTTGCCAACAGCGTCACCCTGGCAGCAAAAACTTCAACCTCGTTGGTTTTCTGATTAAGCGCATAACAACCAAGACTGCGGTTTGGTCCTCCGAGACCAACTTTCTTTGAAGTGATCAGATCGATGCTGATCATCTCTTCATAAACCGTGATGTTTTGGTTAGCCGCAACTGCGGCCAGGAGAGCGCGCTCGATTTCGCGCCCAGTGATGTCACCAGCGTGCAACACTCGCCGCTGCGTGTGGCCACCTTCACGGCCGAGATCAAATTCGTCCTGGCTATTCTCCTTTTTCGTGAAGCGCACGCCGAGGTCCAGAAGTTCCCGCACCAGCGCCGGACCTTCACTCACAATGGTTCTCACTACCTCTTCTTTGCACAATCCCGCGCCGGCGGTCAGCGTGTCCTGGACGTGCAGGTCGAAAGAATCCTCTTTGGCCATCACCGCTGCGATGCCACCCTGCGCATAATTGGTGTTACTTTCCGCGCGTTGCTTCTTGGTGATGATCGCAACAGAGCCAAAGGGCGCGACTTTCAGGGCGAAGGTTAGCCCCGCCATTCCACTGCCGATTACGAGGAAATCAAAATTCTTTTGAGTCATAGGGTATTAGTCTGCACTGGAGCCTAATTTTGCCTTTCTCTGTGGCTCGGTGAATTCTCGGTGTCTCTGTGGTGGAGTCTTTTCGGGGCGATTTTCACCACAGAGCAGGCAAGCATAGAGACACCGAAAGAACCCCAAACTAGAGCACTAGTCGGAAAAGCATATCATTGACTCACGGTTATGTGATTTTCGTCTCCCCTTCCCCTTTTCAAAATTTCCCTTTACCCTTCGCCGGTATGCCGCGTGTCGCAGTCATCCCCAAGCCGAATTCGCCGGTCGAGATTCGCGAGGTTGCCGAGCCACAACTTGAGCAGGACTCAGCGCTTTTCGACGTTGAATTGTCGGAAGTCTGCGGGACAGATGTTTACTTGCAGCAGGGTCGCTTGCGGGGAGTCCCGTATCCGCTGGTTCCGGGTCATGTTTCCGTCGGACGCTTGAGTAAGATTCGCGGAACCTTGTTAGATGTCGAAGGGCGCGAATTGCGCGAAGGTGATCGCGTCACGTTTCTCGACGTCCACCGCACCTGCAATGCCTGTTGGTATTGTCTGGTAGCCAAAGCGACGACGCGTTGCCCCCAGCGCAAAGTTTACGGAATAACTTACGGGCTCGACGATGGGCTGTGCGGTGGCTGGGCAGAACAGATTTATTTAAAGCCAGGCACGCTCTGCATGCGCCTCGACGCCGACAGCGAAACTTTCATGGCTGGAGGTTGTGCGCTACCGACCGCGCTGCATGCAGTCGAACGCGGCGATATTTCGATTGGCGATACCGTGCTGGTGCTCGGCTCCGGCCCGGTCGGCATCAACGCGATCATCCTGGCGCTGATGCGTGGCGCGTTGAGAGTGCTTTGCATCGGCGCGCCTGATCATCGTCTCGAATCAGCATCAGCGGCGGGCGCGTCCGAAGTGCTTAACTTTGAAGCTCACAACGAAAGCGGGAGATTGGACTGGATTTTCGAACGCACCGCCGGACGCGGCGTGGACGTGACGATTGAAGCGACCGGCGCACCCGATGCGGTCGTGCAAGCCATGCGGTTCACGCGCGACGCCGGCCGCGTGGTAATCGTCGGTCAATATACCGATCACGGACCAGTCTCGAGCCAGGCGGCTTTCAATCCTCATCTCGACCTAAACAAGAAGCACCTGGACGTGCGCGGTTGTTGGGGATCGGACTTCTCGCATTTCTACCGCGCAGCGCAAATTGTTTCCGATGCGGCTCGATCCGTCGCCTGGCGCGCGCTCAGATCAAAGCTTTCTCGCTACAAACTAAACCAGGTAAATGAAGCTTTAGCAGATGTAGCCGGCGGGCGAGTTTTGAAGGCGCTGGTGGATCCGCGATGAGGTTGCTGAGCTCTGGCCAATAAATATGGATAAACCGAAGCGGCGATTCTGGCTCAGAACGGTGCTGGTCATTGGTGCGTTCTACTGCACGATCGGCATTGCTTTCGGGGCTTTTGCCGGGTGGTCGACATCGAATCGGATGGTGGTCGGGTGGAGAGTGGCTTCCTTCGTCATCTCGGCCATCGTGTTCGCGATTCATATAGGCTACGAGCATTTTGGCCTGGCCAATCGGCCGCTGATCGTTGCGTTGCACGCCTCTGTGGCTGTGGCCCTCGGGGCCTTTGGTCTCGCCGTCGGGGCCAACATCAATTCAATTGGCGTAGCCTCCAGCAACCACCGCCTACTCGCTGCGGCATTAGTCATATGGCCGGTAATGACGGGAATTCCCGCGTTCGTGGTCGCCATAATTACCGCCGGCGGATTGCATTTCTTCCGACGCGCGAACGTATCGCCGGAAAAATCATGATGCTTCGCTTAACCATATTTGCTCTATTCCTCGAGATTTCAGGTCAGACAGTCTTGCTGCGACGTGTATGGACGCGGCGTGCCGCCGGCGGGTTTGAGGTTCGTAGCCAACGGTCGACCGATGCCAGCCGGATCTGGGATACGGCCTGGCACATGATCTACCAGCATTAGAAAACAAGGAGTTTGGTGTGATCCGCATTGTGTCTTTAACAATACTTCTGACGGGCGTTTTTCCCGCGCTCGCGCAAGGCCAAACGCCGCCGATGACGAAAGATTCTCTGCATACAATCGCCGGTGACCTCAAGATTCTCGAGGTCAAGGCATACTGTAAATACAATGTCACTCTCAGTGACAAGGTGATACTCAAGACAGATTGCGATGACGAATCGACCCAGTATTACGCCACGCCGGAACCAACGATTCACACCTATAACAAGTCTTTGGTGGGCATTGGAGAATTCGAGGAAGTTGTACTTTTCCAAATGCAGATGCTGGGCAATGCCTGTGACGGAGGTGATCTGATATTCCTCGGT
>DATISD010000583.1:0-2614 GCA_035469005.1 Pyrinomonadaceae bacterium
GAGCTTGGGTGAAAAAATCTTCAGTCTCGAACGCTTCAGAATTATTGTGCCCGGCTCGCCGCAGCGTATCGCGAAACTCCCTGGCGCTCTTGAAGCGATCCCTCGCATTCAAGGCCATCGCTTTATTAAGGACGGCTGAAAGCTCCAAATCGACGACTTTTGCCGACATCAGCGCGAGCGGATCGGGCTCGGAATTAGCCACCGCCGCCGCACGCTCCAGAGAGTCCGGCGGCTTGACCCCCGTCAGCAAGTGATAAAGCGTCGCGCCCAGCGCATAGATGTCGCTCTGCGGCGTCGTCCCCAAATCCCGAATCTGTTCCGGCGGCGAATACCGACGGGTATAGCCAAAAATGCTGTGCGATGAATTTGTCGTCGAATGGTCCGCGGCGTGAGTCTTGGCTAAACCAAAATCAAGCAGTGCAACCCGGCCGTTCGGCATCAACTTTAAATTGTGAGGTTTGATGTCGCGATGAATGATTTGCCAATCGCGCTCATGCAGATAGACGAGCGCGTCCAGCAGTTGATCGGCCCAGGCGATAACCTGGTTACGCGGAAATGGCGCCGGCTGCTGCGAAAGTATCTGCGCCAGGTCCGGGCCGGAAATGAATTGCATCACCAGAAATGCCCGGCCGGCTTCGCTGAAGTAATCGCTGACGCGCGGCAAACAAGGATGATGGAGCTGGGCCAGCAGCCGCGCTTCCTGCTCAAACTGCCGTCGCAACCGATCGTCAGTCGACAGAGTTTCCTTGAGCGCTACCGTCGCTTCCAGCCGTTGATCGATCGCTTCGTAAACGGCGCCCATGCCGCCGGTTCCGAGTTCTCTCATAATGCGGTAGCGGTCCTGCAAAACCGCACCTATGGGCAGCTGCTTCGAGCCTGCTTCAGCCTTCAGGTTTGGTGATGACGGGTGATCCATTAACGGAATAGGTTTGCTCAAGCCGCCTGCGCGCGCAATCAACGCTCCGGCAACAAGCGATTCAAGGTTTCAATTCGAGAAAGCACTCAGCGCGAACAACTAAACAGAACTGTCTTTGATCGGAAGTTGGGGCGAGAATTTAGGACTTCCGGCTTCCGACTATACGTCATCCGTCTGAGCAAAAACAAGACTCTTGCGAGGTTAAACCGGTACGCACGCCTCTGGCGTGCTCCAGCAGCGAAGTACGCCAGAGGCGCATGCAGCTTTTCACTGCGGGCGACGTGCGCCAGCTAGATCTTTTTCCGTAACAAGCTCAGCAGAAACAAAACCGTCGCTACCGCGATAATCGCCGGCCCCAGCGTGAGATTTAGTGTGACGTGACCGATTATCAAATGAGGGTAGAAGCGACTGATCGAAAAGCCCAGTATGACCGACAGGACGCTGGCCAATGAAGACGTAACCAGGAAGGCCGTGAGCGTGTGGGTCAATTGCCGGCCAATCGCGGCCGGGATAATAATCAGCGCGCCCACCAGTAGCGCTCCCAGGAATCGCAGGCCAAGCAGCACAGTGAGGCTGAAAACGAGCAGGAAATAGAGATTGAGTCGCGAAACGTTTACGCCGGTCGCCGCAGCCAACTCTGGCGAAAAAAGCGACAAGATCAGTTTGTAGCGAAATGCCGCCACAAAGAGAACGATTGCCGATACAGCTAAAAGCCCGATGACGAACCAGAGCAGAGTCAGGCCCTGAAATCCACCGAACAAAGCTTCGATCAAATCCTCGCTCGGTGTTAGTACCGTTCCTATCGCCAGCGCGGCAGTAAAGATCACGCCGATGGCGACATCGGTTGTCATTGTCGCTCTGTTTTGTAACTGCCAAATCAGAACCGTGCCGAGCAGTAAAGCGATCGCCGCGCCGATGAGCGGATTGATCTTTAGCAACATCGCCACACCTAATCCCGGCAAAGCGATGTGCGATACGACGTCTCCGGCCAGGCTCATGCGTTTCATCAGGGCGAAACTGCCCACCAGCCCGGCGGCCAGCGCCGTCAGCAGAACCAGAACGACTGAATATGTTTCGGAAGTTGTCACTATCGGATAGGGTTAGAACCGACTACGGTCGAGAGCGGTTTATGTTTGCGGATTTGAGTTCGTCGCATGGCGAAGATCAACCAACTGCTAACCGGGGTGGCCGTGACTTAAATGATCCTTGTGATCGTGATGATAGAAACCCATCGGCTCGCCGTATAGTTTTTCCAGCACGTCCGGCGAAAGCGCCTCGCGCGGGGTGCCGAAGCAAACTCGCTGCCGGTTCAGGCAAAGCACATTTGTCGCGTAGCGAAACACAAAGCTCAAATCATGCGACACCATGATGCTCGCCAGGTTGTGCTCATCCTGTAGCCGATGGATAAGTTCGTAGATGTGCTCCTCGCCGGGTTCATCAACGCTGGCCGTGGGCTCATCAAGCAGCAACACATTCGGCTTGCCAATTAACGCAAAGGCAATCAAGCCCCGTTGGAACTGACCCCCGGAAAGATGGCCCACCGGCGTCTCTAACAACTCTTTCGTCAGCCCGATGCTGTGCGAGACTTCGTTGAGATCAGCCGGCGGTACTTTCAGAGTCATGCACTTGGCGCGAAACAGATCAGTGAAAGTCAGCGGCAGATGAATATCAGCATCAATTTTTTGCGGCACGTAGCCC
>DATISD010000584.1:0-3227 GCA_035469005.1 Pyrinomonadaceae bacterium
ATCTGAATGTCCTCGTGCGGTTTCAGGCCGGACAGGGTAATTAACGTCTCCGCGAGGTCCATAATGCTGACGGGCTCACCCATGTGCAGGATAAATACTTCGCCGCCCCTGCCAATCACGCTGGCCTGAAGGACCAACTGCGCCGCTTCGGGAATCGTCATGAAGTAGCGTTTCATCCGTTTGTCGGTAATGGTGACGGGGCCACCGTTGCGGATCTGCTCGCGAAAGATTGGAATCACCGAACCTGCTGACCCTATGACGTTGCCGAACCGCACGGCCACAAAACGAGTTTGATAGCTACGGTTCAGATCCTGCACGACCAACTCCGCCGCTCGCTTGGTGGCGCCCATGACTGATGTCGGCCGCACGGCTTTGTCAGTGGAAATCAGGACAAAGACCTCTGCAGCGAACTGGCCGGCAAGCTCTGCCAGCAGCCGGGCATTTAAGACGTTGTTCTGGGCGGCCTCCGTGGCATTACTTTCCATTAAAGGAACGTGTTTGTGCGCGGCCGCGTGAATCACTACTTGCGGCCTATAAAGGTTGAAGATCGCGTGCATGCGCGACTCATCGCCGACATCTGCCACCAGGGGAACAACGGATTCATCGGGATGAGAAGCCCGTAATTCGTTGTCGATCTCAAACAGGGCAAATTCAGCGCGCTCAACCAGGAGCAAGCGCGCCGGGTTAAAGCGCTGCACCTGCCGGGCTAGTTCAGAACCAATCGAACCCCCAGCGCCGGTCACCATGACGGTCTTGCCGGCCAACGCAACGCTGATTGAACCAGCGTCGAGCTCGACCTGTTCACGGCCTAGAAGATCCTCGATCTGTACGTCGCGGATGCGACTGATCTCCACGCGTCCTTCGATGATTTCGTAGAGTTCCGGAATGATTCTTACTTTAACGGGAATCTCTTCGCAGATTTTGACAATGCGATGGATCTCGTGCCGCGAGGCATGAGCAATCGTGATAATCACGTGGTTGATTCCTCGCGAGCGCACCAACTCTGGCAGGTCCTGAGTATTCCCCAGAACCTTATGACCTTGAACCACAACTCTTCCTAGCTTTGCGCGATCGTCATCGACGAATCCTTTGATTTCCAGATCAAGGTCACCGCGGACTTCGATCTCTTTGGCGGCGAGAAATCCAGCGCGCCCGGCTCCGATCAAAAGCACCGCGCGCTTTTTCTTGCCGTTGCCGTTACCGTTGTGCTTTTTTACCCGAACCCGCTTCTGTGTTCGCTCATAGGCTTTGCGTCGCACCACGCGCATGGCGTACGTACCACCAAAGGCCAGCACCACATCAAACAGGTTAACTGACAGAGGCACTTTCCAGGCTGCGTGCGGTCCCGGCAGCCCGAGCCTAAGCAAAGCTATGATTACAAACGAAACAAACGCCGCGTAAACGAATGTATTTATATGCGCGAGGTCCGTATAACGCCAGATCGAGGACCTGGCGCCGGAGATGGTCAGTGCCGCAAACTGCAACAACACCACTAAGGGCATTTGGACAAGAAAGTTTCTAGCCTCCGCGGGCGGGACGTGAAAATCAAAGCGTAGTTGATATGCGATCACAAACGCCGCGGCAAGCACTGTAAGATCCAGCAGGGCCTGGACTCCCGTAGCGAGGTGATGTCGCGACGGAATCTCCATCATGTTCGGATCTTTCGACGCCACGTCGCTCATCGAAACTTCGCTGATGTCCGGGGGAAGAACAACCGCCGCAACCGTCCTGATCAAAACGTAGATATCGCTGCGCCAATTTCGCGCTTCGAGGTATGCTACATAGCCTTTGAGTTTGGCTGGGAGCAACTCGTTCAGATAATACTGTTCCGTATCTCCTTCAACCCGATCCAACAGCTGGCCCTCGCTGCGTAGCCGCAGCGTGACCGGATCGGTTAATCCCGGACGTACCGCCAGAACCTTCTGCCAGATCTGAGCGTCGAGTTGCACGAAGCACGTAACCTCGGGTCTGGGGCCCACCAGCGACATATCGCCCCGCAGTACATTCCATAGCGTCGGGAGTTCATCCAGTTTTGTATGTCGCAGAAATCTTCCCAGGCCGGTAATGCGTTGATCTCGGCCGGTCGTAACCTGCGGTCCATTCGTGCGGGCCCTCATGGTGCGCAGCTTATAAAGATCGAAAGTTCGACCGCGTAATCCGACTCGTTTCTGGGTGAAGATGATCGGCCAGCCCGAAGACAACGCGATCGCCAATCCGCTGAGCGCGATTAGCGGTGATGCTATTAGCAGCCCCAAAAAGGCAACCGTCGCTTCAAACCAACGCGGTAATCCTTTTGTTACCTTTGGTATCTCAGCCGTTACTGGCTTGCTGACCAACTCAGCTTGCATTACGTTTGCAGATCCTCCTGATGATCCGGATGACGTGTTTGATTTCGTCGTCACGCATTCCCGGAAAGATTGGCAGGCTCACCAGTCGTTTCCATTGCGCTGTGGCCACCGGAAAATCTTTCGCCTTACAACCAAATGTTTTTTGATAATAAGGGTGTAAATGCAGCGGCCGCCAATGAACGGAACAGCCAACACCTGATTGCCTGAGTTCGTTGATGAATTCGTCACGATTAATCTTCAGGCGCTTTAACCGCAATTTGATCGGAAACAGGTGCCACGAATCGATTCGGTTCTCGTCGCGTACAGGCATTTCGATTTGAGCCACATCCGACAGTTCCTGGATGTAACGCCTGGCGATGGCTTCGCGCTCCTGGCGCATGGATTCAGCCCGGTTCAACTGATGTATTCCTACCGCTGCCGCAAGATCGGTCAAGTTGTATTTGTAGCCCGGCGCCACAATTTTGTAGTCCCAGTTGCCGTTGGGCGTGTGCCTTAACCAGGCGTCCGCGGTCAGCCCGTGCAACGACATCAATCGCATTCTCTCGGCCAGCGCGGCATTGCTGGTCACGGCCATTCCCCCTTCGCCGGTCGTGATTGTCTTGTTCGCGTAAAACGAATAGCACGTCACGGTTTTTGAGCCATTGCTACGTTTTTGCCATTTCGCCTGTGCATCACTCCGCCAAGCGGACGGAAACGCATGCGCGGCATCCTCAACAATCCAAAGCTTATTCGCCGCAGCGAACCGCTCGAGTTCGCCAAGATCCATCAATTTGCCGCCAACGTGCACAGGCATGATGCCAACGACTTCCTTCACGCTGTACCCGCAACCTTTTTTCGCTGATCGTTTAACGTTTACTTTCCGCGCCGCATCTTGCAGAT
>DATISD010000585.1:0-2489 GCA_035469005.1 Pyrinomonadaceae bacterium
GGTGAAGGCAACGCCGGGACGTTGCCTTCATCAAATCGTGCATAGCAGTGCGCCGGCAGAGCGCAGCGGCGACGGCGCTTTGCTTTTGCTGGGTTTGATCCAAAGCGGTGTCGCGCTACGCTTGCTACCGCACTCCAAAGACAAACTAAAGTTTGTCGGACAAGTCATGTCACCCGCGAAGCATCTCAAAGATCTCAGACAGGAAGACTTCGATCGGCTGCTCGACTGGCTCAACGCCGACCGTGAACAAGCTGGTCTGATTTACGAAACAATCCGTTGGCGGTTAATTGCGATACTGGCATCACGCGGGTGCCTCACGCCAGAGGAAGTTGCCGACGAAACCATTGATCGAGTGGCCCGTCGCGTCGTCGATATTCAGGACACTTACGTCGGCGACAAGGCGATTTACTTTCTGGGCGTCATGAATAACGTGCATCATGAATACCTTCGACGCCCTTCGCTGCCGCGTCTGGTTGAACTGGACGAGAACGCCGAAACGAAAGAGCAGATGCACATGTGTCTGGATCAATGTCTGGACAAGCTCGCGCCTTACTCACGCCAATTGATCGAGAAGTATTACGCCGAGAATAAGCAGGCAAAGATCGATTTGCGAAAACGCATCGCGCGTGAGCTGGGGATCAAAGCGACCACCTTGCGGCTGCGAGCATTACGCATCCGAGAGAAGTTGCAGAGCTGCATCGAGCATTGCCTGGAAGTGTCAGAAACCCGACCCAGGGTGGCGCGGTAAGGGAGGGCGAGTTGGCATCGGGTCGTTATGGAAAATAGACAAAACAATTCTCAAGATTTCTCGGACGATTCGATTCGTCGCTTTCTGCTTGGTCAGTTGCAGGCGAGCGAACAAACGATTTTCGAAGAGCAGTTGTTCACCGACGGCGAGCTGGAAGCGCGGGTGCGGCTGGCAGAATTTGAGCTGGCGGACGACTATGCTTTCAAACGACTGACGGAAAGCGAAACGGAGTCGTTTCGTGAAAGATTTTTATTAACGACCGAGCGTAATCACAAGCTCGCCGTGTCACGGGCCATACGCGATCGTTTCATTCCTGAATCGACCTCCGAAACCAGACCGTCGATGTATCAGCGGCTAACGGCTCTGTTCGACATTCGTCATCCGGCCTGGAGATACGCATTCGCGGCTCTCGTACTGATGCTGATTCTTGCTACCGTGTTTTTGGTTACCAAAGAACCTCAAATCGCAATCAAATTCATCCCCGGGCGTTTCAGGCCAGGACCGCAGGCGACCGCGACGCCGGAAGTCCTGCATCATTCGGCCACCCCTTCATCACCCGCCCATGTTGAGCAATCTCCGCCGGCGGCGCCACACGAATGGCCGCTGATCGTATCTCTCAGTTCGATCAGCCCAGTAGAGCAAGCACCCGTGGTAACTCTGCCGGCTGGCGAGAACGCTGTGGTGCGGTTTCAGCTTTCGCTTGGGGGAGGTGTCACGGGAGTTTACCGTGCCGATCTGCTGACGACCTCCGGCGAAACATTGTTCAGTGCCGAGTCTCTAAAGCCGTACGGCGCTCAGCCGTCAATCGATTTTGATGTTCCGGCGAGTACTTTGAAAAGCGGGCAATATCAAATCAAGCTGTCTCGAACTGACGATCCAGCAAGGCAGGAAAGCTCTCAATATTATTTCCGGGTTCAGTAGGTACGCGGGCGTCCCGCCCGCAAAATGGCACGCGAGACGCGTGCGTACCGGTACGCGGACGTCCCGCCCGCAAAGATTTAGCACGCGAGACGCGTGCGTACCCTCATTTAACGCGGCTCTTGCGACGTCGCAGAAAATCAATCAAGACAAACTGCGAGAGATTGTTGGGATTGGCGAAATAAGCTTTGCCGTTGGTCATGGCGGTCATCTGTTTGACGAACTCGACCAGGTAGTAATCGCTGGCCAGCATGAAGGTATTGATCATGATGCCGGCTTTGCGGCACGCCTGAACCTCCCGAAATGTCGCTTCCATCACCCAAGGGTCACCGCCCATTGAATTCTTGTAGATTCGGCGTTCGCTGCCGGCTCCACTGGGCCGCCAGTTAAAGCCGGCGGCCTGGGCCATCGTTCCTTCGACAAAACATGCGGTGGGTTTTCCGTCCGTAACCATCACGATTTGCTTCATGTCTTTGCGCTGCGATTGCAGGATGCGGCGTGACAGACGCAAACCTTCGGCAGTGTTTGTATGATATGGGCCGACCTGGGTAGTGGCCAATTTCGCCAGTGGCAACTCTTCCGCGCTGTCGTGGAAGAGCACAATTTTCAAAGAGTCGCCGGGATATTGCGTCCGAATCAGATGGGCCAGCGCGAGCGCGACTTTCTTGGCCGGTGTGAACCGATCTTCGCCGTACAGAATCATCGAATGCGAGCAATCGAGCATCACCACGGTCGCGCATGAAGACTGATAGTCGCATTGCTGGACATGGAGATCTTGGTATTCGAGATTCAACGGCACCTTGAGCCCCTCGCGTTGAATCGC
>DATISD010000586.1:0-2446 GCA_035469005.1 Pyrinomonadaceae bacterium
TTGGCGCGAGCGGCAATTGCACGGTCACCAGCGGCACTGTTCACCTTACGGGGGCGGGCTCTTGCACGATTACGGCTTCACAGGCAGGAGACAGCAACTACAACGCTGCGCCCAACGTGCCACAGACCTTCTCGATTGCGAAGGCGAATCAAACGATCACGTTTGGAGCGCTGGCTAACAAGACATTTGGCGACGCAGACTTTGGTGTCAGCGCGACCGCATCTTCAGGTTTGGCGGTGAGCTTTGGCGCGAGCGGCAATTGCACGGTCACCAGCGGCACTGTTCACCTCACGGGCGCCGGTTCCTGCACGATTACGGCTTCACAGGCAGGAGACAGCAACTACAATGCTGCGCCCAACGTCCCGCAGACTTTCTCGATCGCGAAAGTTGCGAGTGCCACTGCGGTATCGTCATCGGTTAATCCATCTGGTTTAGCTCAGAGTGTGACGTTCACGGCTACTGTCAGTTCGACTGCAGGCACGCCAACGGGTACAGTTCAGTTCAAAGACAACGCCACGAACCTGGGCGCTCCGGTGACCCTGAACGCGAGCGGAGTCGCCACCCTGACAACCGCGGCATTAACAGCAGCGACACACACGATCACAGCGGATTACAGCGGCGATGGTAACTTTGGAGTTAGTAGCGGCACGCTCTCAGGCGGGCAGGTTGTCAGTTCACAGCCGTCGCTCTCAATCAACAGCACCTCAATCCCAGAGGGCGACAGCGGAACCCGGTCGATGAACTTTACGGTTACGTTGTCGGCCGCCAGCAATCTTTCGATCACAGTCAATTTTTCCACTGCAAACGGCACCGCGACGGCGGGGTTCGATTACGTGGCGGCCAGTGGGACATTAACTTTCGATCCGGGAGACACGACAAAGACCGTCCCGGTAACAATAAATGGCGACGTCAATTTCGAATCTGACGAAAACTTCACCGTAAACCTGTCTGCTCCGACGAACGCGAGTATCAACGTCGGCACGGGCACGGGCACAATCCTGAACGACGATGCTGCGGGCGGATTCATCAGCCTGAGTCAGTCCACTTACAACGTGAACGAAGCAACCGGGTTCGTCGACATCACAGTCAATCGCACAAACGATCTTTCGCAGGCGGTCAGCGTGGACTATTCAACCGATGACACGGGCGCGCCGGTAGCGTGTGGCTCCAACAACGGACACGCGTCGGCACGTTGTGATTTCACCACCGCGATAGGCACTCTTCAATTTGCGGCCGGCGAGTCGCAGAAGACCTTCACGGTGCTGGTTAACCAGGATTCCTTCACTGAAGGATCAGAAATGTTCACGGTCAGCCTGTCGAATGCGACCGGAGGAGCGCTGTGGGCAAGTCCGTCATCGGCGACGATTACAATCACCGACAGCGCTGTCGGCAGCACACCGGCTAATTTGATTGATGATCCAACATTCTTTGTGCGACAGCACTATCACGACTTTCTCAATCGGGAACCCGATGCTCCCGGACTTGCTTTCTGGGTAAATCAGCTCACGTCGTGCGGCAATGATGTGGCTTGCCTTGAGGTCAGGCGTCTCAACGTTTCCGCTTCGTTCTTCCTGTCAATTGAGTTCCAGCAGACTGGGGCGACGTCTTATCTAACCAACATCGTGGCATTTAATTCGATGCCAACTTTCAACCGCTTTGAGGCCGACTCGCAGGCGCTGGGCCGGGGTTATATCTTCACGGCGCCGGGATCCGCGGCCGTGCTTGAAGCCAACAAGGTGGCTTACTTCAACAAGTTTGTGTCGCGTTCGGACTTCCTGGCAATCTATGGCGGACTGACGAACGCGCAGTATGTCGATCAACTGATCGCCAACACAGGAGTAGGCTTTGACCAGAGCACGCGTGCTGCCCTGTTTAATGGACTGGATTCAGGCGCCGAAACGAGGGCGACAGTTTTAAGGAAGATCGTCGAGACGCCGAGCTTCCTACAGGCGCAGACGAATCGGATGTTTGTACTGATGGAATACGTGGGATATCTGCGGCGGCACCCAAGCGACCCGCCCGACAATAATCTGAACGGCTACAACTTCTGGCTGACGAAGCTGAATCAGTTCAACGGCAACTACATCGATGCCGAAATGGTCAAGGCGTTTCTGTCTTCGATTGAGTATAGGCAGAGATTTGGGCCGTGATTAGCCAGAGTCGTCCCTGAGGTCGAGCTATTGCTCCGCAGGTTTTGATTTCTCGACTTCGTCCAGTCTTTTCTCGAGGGCGCGCAGGCGTTTGGGAATCTCTCCGAGCTTCTTAAAAACAGCAACGGCGCGCCAGAAGGCACTGACTTCAAAGGCGGGTGTGCCGACCAGTATCTCGCCCGGCGCAACATCGTTCGGCACGCCGCTCTGGGGATAGAGGATCGCGTCGTCGCCGACGGTTATATGGCCTCCGATGCCGACTTGGCCGGTGAGTATGACGCGGTCGCCGACCCGCG
>DATISD010000587.1:0-2859 GCA_035469005.1 Pyrinomonadaceae bacterium
AGAGGTCTCCGACCCGTGACGGGTCAGAGACCGTTTGCTTAGTTAGGGCACCTAACGGCAAGTCAAAGACTTGCCGCGCATCAACGTGGCCGAGCCAATATGAGCCACGAAATCATCTGCATCTGCATTCGGGCGGCGCGGAATCTTTGGTTGCAACTGAGAATGCTTCTGTGGCTGCGCCAAACAAATCTGGGGTATAGTTTCACCGCTTATCGGGCGATCGTCTGGCTCACATGGACGTCCTTATCCCAATTCTCTTTGTCCTCGTAATCATTCTGATAATTGTTACGGTTGTCGGGCACGTCATTTGGCTGACGCTGGCCTGGTTTTTCCGCACAATTACGGGCAACACACGCGAGACCGGTCCTCCATCTATCGCGGCGATGCCTTCGGCGCAACACTCCTGTGTCAACTGTCAGTGTTCACTTTCAATCCAGCTGAAGTACTGCGGAGTGTGCGGCGCGCGACGGCCGACGCTGCCGCAGGAAGAGCAGCTTCGTGAATTGGCAGTTACGCTTCGTCAAGTAGAGCGTCTGCATCAATCCGGCGCCCTGGCTGAAGCAGATTTTCGTGTTCTCAAGACGAAGATTGTCAGCGAGCGCGAGAACATTCTCTTTCCCAATGGCCGGCCTGGCGCCGCCAAACAACCGTCTCTGTTCACGCCTGAGGCACCTGCGCAAAAGAAACCCTCACCGCCGGCGAGTGCCGAACAAACGGCCCCGCGGTCCGTCACCGAGCCTCCGGTTGAATCGCCATCACTCAAAGACGAACCGCGACCCGCGGGCGAATGGACGAAGGATTCTGACGAAGTACCGCCTGCCGCGCATATACATCCACCGCCGCCGCGTAAGCCTTTCGCCGATGTACTGGCTTCCTTCATGGAGCAGAGCAATATCCGCTGGGGCGAGATTATCGGCGGACTCCTGATCATTGGTTGTTCGACGGCGTTAGTCGTCAGCCTTTGGGCCCAAATCTCGCGGGTGCCGACGGTGAAGTTTTTGATCTTCACCACGGTCACGGCCGCTTTGTTTGGAATCGGCTTTTACACTGAGCATCACTGGAAACTTCCGACCACGAGTCGCGGCATCCTGACGATCGCTACGCTGCTCGTGCCGCTGAATTTTTTGGCGATTGCGGCGGTGTCGTCGAATGCCGCGCCGCTGGGAGCGACTGTCATTGTGGGCGAGATCATTGCGCCGGCAATTTTTCTCTGCCTGATTTATTTCGCGGGCAGAGTCATCACGCCGGCGTGGCCGCACCTGCTCGCGGCGGGAGCGCTGGGTTCGTCAATCGGCCAGCTACTGATTCGGCATTTGGCCGCTCCTGAGAATTCCGCGACTTTGCTAATTCTGCTGGCTGCTTTCCCGGTCGTTTGTTACGTGATTGCGACCGGTTGGATGTTAAAGCTCGCGTTGGCTGATGGCGAAATCGACGATGACGAGGCGATTGCCATCTTCATAACCCTCGGCACGCTGACATTTGCCGCGGTGCTTCCCTTCGCGCTCCTGCTATACAAAGTTGAATCGATTGCATCAGCAATGATGCATATCGCGCCGATAGTCACGCTCGGCGGTGCACCGCTGCTGGCAACCGGTATATTGCTCTGGCAGAGGGCGCGAAAGGCGTTAGTTGCCACGCGAACCGCCGGGGCAACCATCGCGATCCTGGGAGCTGCGGTTGCCGTCGCCGGGATGTTTTTGGCTTGGCCAAATCCCGCGAGCATTGTGCCTGCGGCTTTGTTCAATTTTGCGTTGTTCACGGCTATCGCCGTCTTTCTTGATGAGCCGCGGGCCCATGTTATCGCGGCGGGCTGCCTGACATTCGCTTACCTCGTCGCCCTTCATGTTCTGTTGGGTCAGGTTCCGTGGCAAAACCCGCGCGTGACGTCGCTGTTGCAAGTCATGCAAAGTGCGAGTACTGGCCAGGCCCTCGCGATTTCCTTCGTTGCCTATGTCCTGGTGAATGAATGGCTGAGAAGAAAACCAAAGCCACGCGACGCGTTTTCGTATCTGCTCGTCGCGTGTGGAGTAGCGGTCGCCAGTCTGCTCTTGCTGGCAGCTTACGGAATTGGTCCGCCAGCTGATCCATATCACATCTCCGCGATCGTCACGCTTTATGCCGCCGGCGCTTTCTGGTTCGCGTGGCGGGAAAAGTTCGTCGCCTTCGCGTGGGCAGGTTCAATCCTCTTGTTTCTCGCCTCGGCACAGGTTTGTCACTCGCTGCTCTCGGCCCGCTTTCCCTGGGAGTCTTCAGTCCTTTTATTTGCGATGGCGGGCACGGTCGGCGCATTGAGTTTGCGACAGCTCGCCCACGCGGACGTCGAGCGCTTATTGGTTGGACCGCTGCGAAAGTCTGCAACTGTCGCTTCAGTTGTTGCGGCGCTGCTTTTGTTGGGCACAATAATTTGGAATGGTTTTGAGCCCTCGTCATTATTTGCGACGCACGCCTTCGTTCTGGCAGCCGTGATGCTCGGCCTCCTGATTCTGACGCACACCTCGTACTTCTTCGCTGGATTCCAGGTGGCGCTGACCCTCGGGGCAATTCTTTCTACCAAATCTTTCTTACAACAATTCGACTGGTATGCGTTTCGGCCGGACGCCTGGCTGCATCCATGGGCCTTGCAGATCCAAGGCATCGTGCTTGGTTTGCTCTGTCTGGCGTGGATCGCGTTCCGGATGTCTGTGCGCAAGCGTTTCGCCGCGGAAACAACTGAAAGTCAGAAAGAAAGCATTTGGGCGGCGCGAATCGCCCTCGATCTCCCCGTTGCTTTTGATCACGTGCTGGCCGTCCTGCTGGTCATTGGATTCATGGCGGTGATTATTCTCGGCGTAGCGAGCGGAATCAGCAAAGAACTGACCA
>DATISD010000588.1:0-9114 GCA_035469005.1 Pyrinomonadaceae bacterium
GCAGGATTTAATTCAAAAAGGTTTGATTTCAAAGGAAGATGGATTGAGTTTCCTGCGCCGCAGAAGTGCCGGCAAACAAGTCACGAATTCACCTGCCGCCGGACCTCGTTTGACGAGTCCAGCCATCAACTGACCTGAGAATAATCTGAGAGTTGACGCGCGACGCGTTCCCACGCGCTGCGGAATGGGTATCCATAAATCAAAACGATCGCAGAAACACCCGCAGCGCGCAACATGCTGGTCCAGTCGCCAGTCAGGATGGTTACGATAAAGCCCATCAGCCCGATTGCCCCGCCGATGAAGGCGATTTGAATCGTCGTGTCCTGCAAGCTTTTCAGCAGGCCGGACGTTCCCTTCAGCGCGGCGATGTCTTTCAACCGCATAGCGGCGAACCTCGTTCGCCTCAACACGAACGCGCCTAGTCCGAAGACCAAAATCGCGATCCATAGACCCATGATGATTGACGGATCATTGGGCCGAAAGATTTTTTCCGCTGCAAAATAAGAGAGAGCCAAAAGCACGGCGTCGAGGACCAGGAAGCCGACGATGAACATGGTCGCAGTCCGATGTCGCCGCGACAGTTCGTTTGGCAAGCCTCCTGGGGTAGGCGTCATGCGGTGAGCGTTAGGGCTTTGGTGTTGGGGTTGGCGTCTGCGTCGCGCGCGGACGAGTCGCCGTTGAATCAGGAGTCGCTGTTTCTGAGTTTGGCGCTGGCTTGTTCTTGGGCGCCTCGCGTTGAATGTAGGGCTGGACACCTTCCGGTAATTGACCGTTATTGGCAATCGCCTTGTCGATCAGGTCCGTGCCTTCGCCGTGTTTGGTAATCAGAATTCCGTCCCGGCTGGTAGTGACATTCGCATTACCGGTAACCTGCTGCATCATGTTCTGCATGAACGAGGGCTTCTCGCAAGTCGGTAGACTTTTCTTAATCGGATCTGGGTCAGGAATTGCGGCGCCGATAACGTTTAGTTGCTCTTTCGCCTTTTCAACGAACTCGCTGTTGGGGTAGTCGCGCACAAGTTGTTGATAGTATTTCGCTGCCTCGTCCGGTTCCTCTTCCACGGTGAAGGTCCATGCATAGTTGTAAAGGACCTCGTCCATCCGGCAGTAGTTGGGATATTTCTCGACAATTTCTTTGAGGCGATCCTGCGAGCCCTTTAGCCCGCCCTTCTTGCCGTTGTAGCGATCACGATAGAACAACGCGATTTGGAAGTTGTGTTCGGCCAGGTTGTCCTGGACTTCGCGCAGTCGTTCCATTACTTCCGGGCGGAGTTTGGTCTGCGGATATTGCTGCAAAAGGGCTTTCAACCGTTGTTCCGCCTTCCGGGCGTGAGTGATGTCGCGATCAGATAAACCCATCTGACGCATTTCAGCTTCCGCGACTTTCAGCATGGCCGCATCGGCCAATGCATCCGTAGGAAAGAACGTAAGCCAATCCTGATAAGCCTGGCCGGCCTGAATCAAAGCGCTGGTCGTCCCCTCAAGATAGAAAGAGTCCGCGATGGCGAGCTTCGCCATCGGCAGGTAAGCCGAATCCGGATACGTCGTAATGATCGTGGTAAACAGCAAACGGCCCGTGTCATGATTTCCTTTCCGCACTTCCTTGGTTGCTTCCAGGAATAAAGTGCGGTCACGGCCCGGAGCAACTGAACCAGTGAGTTCCGTGTACTTGTCGTTGCTCTTGCCCGGCAACAACCCAAGGAGTCTTCGCTTGCCCTTCTGTGGCTTTGGTTGATAGTCGGAAGAAATCTGATCTCCGGTGCGAGCTCCGGCAGTCGATTGCAGCCCTGCTTCAACCCGCGTGTTCAGGTCAGCAACCGAGGTTTCAAGTGTGTCCAGTTTCGACGCGTCGTATTTTTCGGAACGATCTTCCTTCGCATGGAGGTCGTTGACCTCGCTCACGACGGAGGCAACTTCCTTAGCCAGACCGCGAAGCCGTTCCCGTGGATCGTCGGGGTTCTTGGTCTTGTCGTTGGCGTCCTTGGCATTGATGCTGGAAATTGCGCTGTCGAGAGACCGGCGCATGGCTTCCAGTTTGGAGCGCATCACGTCCATTCGCTGCACATTGGATAGACCGGATTGCGTTTGGTTCTTATTGCCCTGCGCAAATGCGGCAATCGAACTCGCAATAGTCAAAGCAATGACTGTGATGGTAAAAGTCACAGCGCGATGCGTGCGACGTGAATCAAGAAACAACATTTGAGAACCTCCAAAAAAAACTTTCTGAGTATGTACGATAAGCCCCAGCATGTCGATTGTTCCAGCCCGGCTGAAAGCGTGTTTTCGTACGTCGCTAGACCCACAAGACGGTCGCTTCACGCAACGCGCGAAGCGCGACTGCCGGATCTTTGGCTCCAAAAATGGCTGAACCGGCAACGATGATTTCAGCACCGGCACCGGTAACTTCAGCAATGTTGTCAACGTTAATGCCGCCGTCAATCTCAATCCGCGTGTTTAGTTGTCGCTCGTCGATCATCTTTCGCAGCCGGCGCACTTTATCGAGTGATTCGGGAATGAACTCCTGGCCGCCAAAGCCCGGATTGACCGACATTACCAAAACGTAATCAGCAAACTTAATCGCTTCATCCAACGTCGATAGGGACGTCGCAGGATTGATAACGATGCCCGCCAACCCGCCCGCCAAGCGGATGGCCGCAAGGGTCCGGTGCGCGTGCGGGTCGGCTTCAATGTGAATCGAAACCATGCGCGCCCCGGCTTTCACGAACTCTTCAGCATAACGGCCCGGCTCGACGATCATCAGATGCGCGTCAATAGGCAGTTGGGTTGCACGCGAAATTGCTTTCACCAACGGCAAACCAACCGTAATATTGGGCACAAAGCGCCCATCCATCACGTCTACGTGAAGAAGGGAAGCGCCGGCCTTCTCGACAGCGGCGATTTCCTCGCCGAGCCTTGTGAAATTTGCCGAAAGAATCGATGGGGCTATTTCGATCATCTCAAAGCCGATTCAGGGTGTCGGAACTGCAACCGGTGGCCGCCGGTTAGCATTTAAGTTAACGCCGCCGCGATTTGTATTCGGTTTTGCGGGCGAATCATTCGCATTCGCATTCGTCCGAGTTGGCGTACCCGTGGCGTTAGCATTCGAGTCGTTAGTAACGCGATTCGCATTTGCGCTTTGATTGCGATTCATCAGTCGATTCGCGTTGGCATTTGCGTTCTTATTGGCGTTTGAATTATTGGCGTTGCGGTTCGCCGCTTTCTTTTCTGTGTTCGCGTTTGAATTCGATGAAGTATTGGAGGACGAACTATTGTCCTGCTTGTCGCTTGTCTGGGCGTTCGTGTTGGGCGGCATTGAAGGTTCGCCGTCTGAGGATGCGCGACTGATATCGACCGCGACCGTTTGCCCGACTTTCACCACCTCGCCGGCATGTGGCAGCTGAATCAGAACTGTGTCGGGCTTTGCCTCGCTCGTCGAACGCGTCGCCCGCACACGAAAATTCAGGCCGGCATCGCTAATCGCATTTTCTGCTGATGTCCGGTCCTTGCCGACGATGTCCGGAACTCGCGTCTCAGAGCTGCGCAATGAAAGATAAATCGCGCCGAGCAGGCCGAGCGTAAAAGCGACGGCGATGCCGATCACGATAACAATTCGCTTAAGTATTGTAAGGATTCCAGACACGGTTTTAGTTCAGGGTTGCTTTTCGAAAGGAGACCATACCAGCGAGCAGAACGCAGTCTAACATGTACTGAGCCGGGAACGATAGGCGCAATCCGAGACAAGAATCAGATTTTCTGCTGAAACCCCGCTACAAAGAAGCCATCCGTGTCGTCGCGATGCGGCCAGGTGCGGACCTCCCCGTTGCGCGTCAACAAAGTCGCTGGGACGTTCATCGGTAAGACTTCGAAATCCGGATGAGTCGCGCAGAAATCAGCGACGACCTCCTCGTTCTCTTCAGTTTCCAGCGAGCAGGTTGAATAAATAAGGACTCCGCCACGGCGCACCATCGCGGCGGCATTCCGAAGAATGCTCTTCTGCTTTGCTGACAGCTCGGCGATGTCTGAAGATTGCAGCCGCCAGCGAATTTCTGGATTGTGCCGCAGCGTTCCGGTTCCGGAACATGGCGCGTCAACCAGAACCTGATCAAACAAGCGACCGGTGAAAGGCAGCTCTCGCGTTGCGTCGTAGACGATTGGTTGAATGTTCGGCGCTTGTTGCTGGTTCGCAAATTGTCTGATTGTGCGCGCCCTATGCTCATAGAGATCGCCGGCCAAAATGGTTGCCTCAGGCGCTAACGAAGCAACCAGGGTTGATTTGCTCCCGGGCGCAGCGCAAACGTCAAGGACTCGATCTCCGGTTTGAGCGTTAACCAATTGAGCAACCATTTGAGAACCCTCGTCCTGAAAATAGATCAAGCCGTCATTTGATAACTTTCGCAGGCGGGCAGGCAACTGGAGCGCGAGCATCCCTGGCTGCGCTTTGCCGCCATCATCGCCGGCATCTACATGGTCTTCACCACTTCTTGATCGGACGACACGCCAGCCATTTTGCGCAATTACCGAGGACCGGAGTTCCGCTCCTGCTGATCGCAATTCATCAAGAATTTCTTCCTGACGATGTTGAGAGCGAGCTTTCGCTGTAAAACGAAATGTGATGGGCGGAGGATTGTTGTTGGCGCGGGCGATGGCCGACGCTTCGGCAAATCCAAACTGCGAAATCCAGCGGTCGACCAGCCAGCGAGGATGCGAGGTTTCAATCGAGAGTTTCTCAACCGGATGGTCAACGCTCGCCGCCGGATCGTATTCAGGCTCGCGCGTCGCCTGTCTCAGCACGCCATTCGCAAAGCTTGCTGCGGATTTCAGTTTCGCTGCGCGAACCAGATTGACGGATTCGTTGACAGCGGCCGATGGCGGAATTCGCGAAAGGAAGCTGAGCTGGTAGAGGCCTATTCGCAAAGCCAACAGGACCGGCAGATCCAGTTTCTCGATTCGGCGCGCGGCGAAATGTTCAATTGTAAGATCCAGCCACAGTTGCCGCCGCAGAACTCCCAGGACAATTTCGTGGGAAAGCCCGCAATCCTTCGCGCTTAAATCAACATCAGCCGCGGCTAGCAGAGCAGACGAATACGCATTCCCCTCTTCGACGCGCCGCAGAATGTCAAACGCAGCGCGACGTGCAGGCGAGACTGGCATTGGCGAATAAGCGGAGCTAGTTGACGAACTGAACGTCAACCTTATGGGGAATGATGCCGCACTCGTAGCCTTCCGTTAGCAAGCGGCGCACGGCCTCACGGCCACGTTCGGTGTAATCGAGGGTCAAGTCGTTTACCCACATGGCGACGAAACGGTCCGCGAGGTTCGGGTCCATTTCGCGGGCGAACTGCATCGCGTATTGCAGCGCGTCTTCGCGGTTATCGAGCGAATAGCGAATGCTCTCTCGAAGGAGGTCGGAAACTTCACGGATTGTTTCCTGGCCCAACTCGCGCCGGATGGCGTTGCCGCCCATTGGCAATGGCAATCCCGCGGTGTGTTCATGCCACCACTCGCCCAGATCGAGGACCTTGTGCAAACCGAGACTGTGATAGAACAGCTGGCCTTCGTGGATAAGCAAACCCGCGTCGCATCGTCCTTCGGTAACCGCGTCGGTTATTTCATCGAAAGGAACAACTTCATACTTGAACTTCGGAGTGTGAATGCTCAAAGCCAGAAACGCACTCGTCAAAGTGCCCGGAACCGCGATCGTCACTTTAGATAATTCAGACGGATCGAGTTCTTCACTTGCGACAACCACCGGGCCGTAGTTATCACCAATTGACGCACCGTGCGGCAGCAAAGCGTATTTGTCGGCAACATAAGCGTAGGCATGAAAGCTGATTGCGGTCACATCGTAAGTTCCTTTGCGCGCTTCTTCATTCAGGGTCTGAATATCTTTGAGCACGTGCTGGAATTCCAGGTGGCCGGTTTCGATCTTATGCGTTGCGAGACCATAGAACATGAATGCATCGTCAGAGTCCGGCGAGTGCGCGAGTGAAATAGTTCGAGTTGCGGTTATTGACATTACTATTTAGCTATTGCGAACAGCAAAATTAGATTTGCTATGAATAATATGATCGAAATCAGGCAACTTCCTATTGCCCCGGTTTTTGCCCGCCATTCTGGCGCCTTCAGTTCTTGCCTGGTCAAACTTTGCCGGCCAGATCTTTGCTAACAGGTTCTTGATCTTAACATTCATGCGAACCTGTTAATCCAACGCGTGCTTGCGAAGATTTACACGGCGATCGCTGACTTAATGCGGTTATAAACCGTATCGCGCTCAACTGCTTCAAAACCAGCCTCTTCTATCAAGTTAATCAACTCCGGCCTGGTCATCTTCACTTCATTGTTCGATTCGACTGAGTAGCTCTCGGTTAGTTCGCCGCCTTCGGTGATGGTGCCGTCAATATCGTTAGCGCCGAAGTGCAGCGCAACCTGCGCCAGACGCTTGCCGAGCATTACCCAGTACGCTTTGATGTGCGGAAAGTTGTCGAGCATCAGCCGCGACACGGCCATGGTCTTCAGCGAATCAACGCCGGAAGGCCCCGGTAGGTGCGCCATCTGAGTGTCCGGCGGATAAAACGCCAGGGGAATGAAGCATTGAAAACCACCGGACTTGTCCTGCTGCTCGCGCAAACGAATCATGTGGTCGACCCGATCCTCGAACGATTCGATATGACCGTAGAGCATTGTCGCGTTCGTCTTTAAGCCGGCCGCATGCACTTTGCCGGCAAGATCCAGCCAACGTTGCGCGTCGCATTTGTGGGCGCAGATCATCGATCGCGTCGGCTCGCGAAAAATTTCAGCGCCGCCCCCAGGACACGAATCCAGACCGGCGTCGATCAGCTGGCCCAACACATCTTCATCCTGCATCTTGTAGAAATGCGCAAAGTGATCCAACTCAACCATCGTGAAGGCTTTTAGATGGAGTTGCGGATATTGCTTCTTCAAAGATGAAAGCAGATCGGTGAAATAACTGAACGGCAGTTTGGTGTTCAAGCCGCCGGTTATGTGCAGTTCGGTTGCGCCTTCTTTGACGGCTTGACCAGCAATACGGAGCGAGTCCTCGATGTTATGCGTGTACGCGTCGGGTTGACGCGGAGTCCGAAAGAAGCCGCAAAACTTACAATCGACGTAACAAACATTCGTGGGGTTGAAGTGGCGATTCACGTTGTAATAGGTGGTGCGCCCATGCTTGTGGCGACGCACGGTGTCTGCCAGTTTGCCGAGGCCATTCAGATCATCAGTAGCGAAAAGAAGCACGCCGTCTTCAAAGGATAGGCGCTCGCCGGTCTTAACCTTGGCGCTGATATCGTTTAATTTCGTGTCGTGTGAAAAGCTCATATCGAGATTAGTGTCTAAATAGTACCGCACTGCCAAAAGTCAAAAACAGAATTACACTCACGAAGGCATTCGTCGTGAAAAACGCTGCGTTAAGTCTGCTCAAATCGTTGGCCCGCACCAGCGTGTGCTGATAAATCAACAGAGCGCCGGTGACAATCACTCCCGCGATCGCAAGCATTCCCAGGTTTGTTAGAAAGTATAGCGCAACCAATGCGGCGAATGCTCCTGCGTGGAGCGCGCGTGAAATCCACAAAGATTGCGCAATTCCGAATCGAGCCGGAACCGAATACAGGCCTTCGCGGCGATCGAATTCGAAATCCTGACAGGCGTAGAGCACATCAAACCCAGCCGTCCAAAGCATAACCACCGCCGAGATAACCAAAGGGATGGGACTGTCTATAGTTCCCCGCACTGCGATCCATGCGCCCGTCGGCGCAATACCCAGACACCAGCCGAGGACCAGGTGAGAGAGAGTTGTCCAACGCTTTGTGTATGAGTAAAGGAGAATACTCAGGAGCGCGACCGGCGAGAGAAACAGCGCTAATCGATTAAGCATCGCCGCTGCCAGGAAAAAAATTGAGGAACTCAGAATCGTGAATCCCCAAACGAAGCCGACAGACAAAGTTCCGGCCGGAATTGCCCTCATTTTTGTTCGTGGGTTTCGGGCATCGTGATCCCGATCCGCGATCCGGTTGAAAGCCATCGCAGTCGAACGCGCTCCTACCATCGCCACCGTAATCCAGACAATCTGCCACGCTGTCGGAATGCCACGCGCCGCGAGCATCGCGCCCAGAAAAGCGAACGGCAGCGCGAACAAAGTGTGCTCGATCTTGATCATTTCGAGCGTGGTGCGGATGTTTCTAATTATCATGACTGTTTAGCGCGCGGAGTTGTACGCCCGGGCGCGACCAGTCGCACCCTTAAATGTTGGTGTCGGTAGACTCGCCTTTCCATCGCGTCGCCGTCGAGTGCGGAATTCCAAACTGGTCGAGAATCCGAAAGCACAAGTGATCCACCAGAGCCTCGATGGTTTGGGGGCGATGATAAAAGCCCGGACTCGCGGCCACGATTTGGGCGCCTGCCCGCGAAAGCTTCAGCATATTCTCAAGATGAATTGCATTGTAGGGTGTCTCGCGGGGAACCAGAACCAATTTACGGCGCTCCTTCAAGGTCACATCCGCGGCTCGGTGAATCAAGTTCGTTCCGGCCCCCGAAGCAATCGCGCCAAGCGTCCCCATCGAACAGGGCACGATGACCATGCCCGCCTGCGGATGTGATCCTGAGGATGGCGTGGCTGCCATATTGTCGAGTCGATGAAGCCGCAGCGGTTTTGCGCTGGGCGGCAAACCGATCCAGTCGTTAATCTTTTTTTCGTCGGCGCCGCGCAAATCGAAACCGAGCTCAACCATCGCCACTGTCTTTGCTGAATCTGAAACGATCAAATTGATTCGTTCAACGACACCACTCGCGGCCAGATGAATCAACGTCCGATGCGCGTAAATTGCGCCCGAGGCCCCGGTGATTGCAACGGTTAACTCCATTCAGTTGAGTTGATTCGACGAATGATCTTACGTTTTGTAGTTGTCGATCGCAAACATGCCGCTCGTCAGCAACGACCCGGCCCGAAGAGAGCGGGAATTCGATGGTAGAATTCTTCTGAAATCGATTAGGCGCCGAAGATTCTGATTTGCGCCGCAGCCAATGACGTCAAGAAAAAGAAAAACGGCAAAACCAATTAACTCTGGGGCCCGACGCCAAAAGCTCAGTAACTTTAGCCAG
>DATISD010000589.1:0-2424 GCA_035469005.1 Pyrinomonadaceae bacterium
GGATTCGGCAGCGCCATTTTCGTTGAGCTTCGGCGCGCCAGTCACAGCCCAATTTGTGATTGAAGACCACGCGCTGCGGCATAGCTGGCATCACCTCGCGCGGATTAAGCAGGCCCTGGCGGCACGTGAGAGTGCGCAGGAACGGGCAGCATAAAACGTCAGAGGTCAGAAGTCAGAAATCAGAGAGTGGCGCGGCTCACGCTGACAAAGCCGACGACGGACGTTCAAAACAAAGGCGAATGTCGTCGGCTTCGACTGTGTCGCGCTCAAGCAGCAACTCGACCAGACGTGCGATTGAATCCTGCTGTGAAGTTACCACCTCACGCGCTCTTGCGAGTTGCGCGTTGATTATTTGATTGGTGGCGTCGTCGACTCGATCCAAAAGGTTTTGACTCTGAAAGTCGGCCTGCGCGTCGCCGACGTAGATCGGACCCAGAGGGCTCATGCCGAATTCGCCGACCATCTTTCGCGCGATTTCCACTGCACGTTCGATGTCGTTCGATGCTCCCGCAGTCATTGTGTCCAGCACGATCTGTTCCGCCGCACGTCCGCCCAGCAGCACAGCAATCTGATCTTCCAGATACTCGCGTTTCTTCATCAAGCGATCGCGCTCCGGCAAAGACTGGGTGACTCCCAGAGCGCGTCCGCGAGGCAGGATGGAAACTTTGTGAATCGGATCACCATTCTTTACCGCCAGTCCGACCGCGACGTGTCCGGCTTCGTGCACCGCCGTCGCATAGCGCTCGTCTTCGTCCATCATGAAGCCAAGGCGCTCGGCGCCCATCAGGATTTTGTCGCGAGCATATTCAATGTGTTTGCGGGCGACCGCTTCAGAATTGTCGCGCGTTGCCGCGATGGCCGCCTCGTTCAAAAGATTGGCCAGGTCAGCCCCGGAAAAACCGGGCGTGCCGCGCGCGATCCAATTGAGATCCAGTTCCTGATCGAGCGGGATGTTTCGCGCGTGCACTTTCAGAATTGCTTCGCGACCTCGCAAGTCAGCCAGATTAACCATGATTTCGCGATCGAATCGGCCGGGCCGGGTCAGGGCCTGATCGAGCACATCCGGACGATTCGTCGATCCAATGACGGCGATGCTCGATGACTGATCAAAGCCATCCATCTCAATCAACAACTGATTTAGTGTCTGGTCCTGATCGGCAGAGCCGGAGTCGTTGGCCCGGCCGCGCTGGCGGCCCAACGCATCAATCTCGTCGATGAAAATAATGCAAGGCGAAAGTTTCCGCGCGCGAGCGAAAAGCCGGCGCACCCGCGCCGCGCCGACACCCGCAAATTTTTCCTGGAAACTCGATCCGGAGACGGAAAGAAACGGAACGCCCGCCTCGCCGGCGGCCGCACGCGCGAGCAGAGTCTTGCCGGTGCCCGGTGGTCCATAAAGGAGAATGCCGCGTGGCGCTCGCCCGCCAAGCCGTCCAAAACGGATTGGGTCGCGCAGAAACTGTATTGTCTCAGCCAGTTCAGCTTTTGCTTCGTCGACGCCGGCGACGTCGGCGAAAGTGGTCTTTTGCTTACCACTGTGGTCGGCGAGACTAAAGCTGCCGCCGCGACCATTTACCGTTCGATGTACGCGCCAGCCGACCAGCCCGAGCAAAAGGCAAACGAGAACTGGCCATGAATATATGAAGACCGTGGCGGGGGCAGTTGGTTGTGTCGAAGCGAACTCAACGGGCACGCGGTTCTTTCGGAACAGTTCAACGATTGTTTGCCGGAAAGATTCTCCGGACACCGTGCTTTGAAACACCGTGCCGTCGCTCCGTTTGACGACCAGGGCGTCATTCTCAATAAGCACCGACGCGGCCGAACCACTTTCCGCAATCGCATAGAGTTCAGAATAATTAATCGTCTGAACTGGAGACTTGGTCTTGCGATAATGGATGACTGAAATCGCACCCGCGATGAGTACCGTTGCGATTAAGGTGACAAAAATCAAGGTCGTTCGCTGCGAACGACCGGCGAACTTCTTAATACGAAAAGCCATAGACCTACCTGGGGGAAAATCGCTGCAAGCTGCAACACTCGCGGCGAGTAAATCAAATATTCACAAGCAGCTAAGGATTGAAAGCGAAGGCGTGTCGGGGGAACGATACAACGCAAAACCCTGTGAGCTATCAAGCTGAGACGCTTGCCGCGCGACAAGCAAGCTCAATTTATCAATCCCCCACAATGAAAGTCCAGCGAAATCTGACAATAGTCTGACACCAGATAGCCACAAAAAAGTACAAAATGCTCAAAAGGAAGTTAGTGATTCGTTGCTATTTCCTCGGTGGCTCAGTGGATTTCCGCGGTCTGTGTTGAATATTTACATTCCTGCGTTCATTCACCCAGTTACTTGCGAGAATTCAACCGAAAGCGCCGAAATACGCCAAGCGAAAAAGGCCTCCACTTGTCAGGCATGGACCTTGCGAC
>DATISD010000590.1:0-2665 GCA_035469005.1 Pyrinomonadaceae bacterium
TGGAGCGTCATCGGATCGATGATCTCGTCGTGATTGACGACGGCAATGTGCCTGTGGGTATTGTCGATTCCCAAGATTTGACGCGGTTAAAATTATTGTAGGGCGACCGCATCGGTTGCCCAAGTGCGGCAGCGGAAGCGCCTGCCCTACAATTGCAAAACAGCGACACGCATGTAAGGTCGGCGCTCCATTTTTCACCGTTTAACGATTTAACGTCCATGCCCGCCGCCAACGATCTACGCAGAGGAATGGCCATCAAATACAATGGCAATCCCGCCATTGTGCTTGAGGTCCATCATCGCACGCCGGGGAATTTGCGCGCATTCGTGCAGGCCATCATCCGCTACATCAATACAGGCAAAAGCGCCGACGTCCGTTTTGGTTCGACCGACAAAGTCGAGCTGGTCGATATCGAGCGAAAACAGCTCGAATTTTCTTACAAGGATCGCAACGGCTATCATTTCATGGATCCTGAGACGTACGACACGATCACGCTGGCTGAAAATCTGATCGGCGAAGCCAGTGATTACCTCGTGGAGAACCTTTCCGTGCAGGTCCTTTATGCGGAAGGCAAGGCCCTCCAGGTGGAACTACCTGCGTCTGTAAGTCTGAAGGTGGTCGAATCACCGGAAGGTCTGCGCGGCGACACTGCCAGTAACGTGACCAAGCCGGCAAAGCTGGAAACTGGTAAGACCATTAACGTGCCGCTTTTCATCAAGGAAGGCGAATTGATCAAGATCGACACCCGCACCGGCGCCTATATGGGCCGCGCGTAACAGAGTAGTGCGAGCGTCTCGCTTGCAAGCCGCTTGATTCGCAAGCGGGAGGCTCGCGCTACTTTGCTTCGCACCCGCGCTTCTGTCTTGCTTTCGTCCGCGCAAATCTGCGTAATCTGCGACAACTTTGGCTGCAACGAAGCGCAGATCGAAACAGAATCGCGGCACGCGCAATTCGAAGCGCGGCCGGAAAGTTATCCGCAGCGTCGCGCGCACACCATCCAGAAGCTTTATCGCGGCATCGGAGCCGCTCACCGTTCCCACAAAATGGGTGAAATTTATCTTTGCGATTTTTCTGCTCCCGATGTGCGGAGTGCTCACGGAGACATTTTTCACGGCGTTCGCGCGCGCGACGGTGACGCAACGCTTGTGGACAGGCGAAGAGTTCTGGTTCTTCTCGTTAGGCGCGGTCCTGTGGTTAATAGCTTTCTTCGGTCTGCCGCGCCCAATCTTGGTTTACGTGTTCGGGCACGAGCTGACCCACGCACTCTGGGTGTGGTTGATGGGTGGTCGCGTAAGCAGATTCCGCGTTGGTTCCGACGGCGGACATGTGGTGACCACCAAGGCGAACTTCTGGATCGCGCTGGCGCCGTATTTCTTCCCGATCTACAGCATTCTGACGATCGCCATTTACGGCGCGCTTAGCCTTTTTCTAAACGTGCAGCCGTATGGGCGGCTGCTTTACGCCTTGATTGGCGTCACGTGGGCGTTCCATTTCACGTTCACCTGCTGGATGATCCCCAAGAATCAGACGGACCTTACCGATCAGGGCACATTTTTTTCCCTCGTCGTTATCTACCTGATGAATTTGCTGCTGCTCAGCGTCATGCTGATTCTCGCATCCCGACAAATCACGTTTCAGAGCTTTGGCGCGGATTTGCTGACGAATCTCGGAAATTTCGTGACGTGGGTCCTAGAGCTTTTTGCGCAGTTGCGAGCAACGATTGGCGTTTGACACAAATGCCCTACAAGACATGGCAAACGAATGCTGTCGGGCGTCGTGTCAGACGCCTAACGCAAATTGGTAAGCACCGCGAACGGCAGCACCGACAATACATCACGCACCCCTACCTGCCGCTTATGGTGACGAATCGGTTGGCACGTGAAGAGATCGTGCGCGTCCTTGAGCGAAAACGTTTCTGGTAATTGAATTGCCGTGTCTTGCCATGTCTCCCCCATCGGTGGAAACCCAATGCGCGAAGAGAGCCGCGGCGCGATTACCGCAATCCAATTGTTGTTGAGTCGCCTAATAAAGCTGACGCAGCATTCTGCAAATACTCCGCTCGTTTGAAGTGGTAGATATTCGCCGCGCTCGAAAAGATCCGCGTGACCGCGACGAAGTTGCAGGAGGTGCCTTGTCAGAAACAATTTGATCCGCCCATCCGGCCATGTCTGCATCAGTTCTCCCGGCGTGGTGTTCGACAGCGATTTCAGCATTTGACGGCGTAGCTCGTAGTCGACCGGACGCCGGTTATCAGGATCGACGAGGCTGTAGTCCCAAATCTCAGTTCCCTGGTAAATGTCCGGCACACCGGGCGATGTCAGCTTCAGCAAGGTTTGCGTAAGCGAATTAATCGCTCCGAGCCGAATAATCTCTTTCGCCGCAGGGAGGAAAATCGGCAGGAACTTGTTTCGCGATGATGAATCCAAAATTCGCGCCACGAAATCATGCATCGCCGTATCCCATTCTTCGTTAGGTTGGATCCAGCTCGTGTTGATCTTCGCTTCTTTGAGCGCCTTGGCCATGTAAGCCTGGATCCGTTCGATGTAATCAGGGCCCGCCACAGACTCCGGCTCGCCATTCGCCTGCATTGGCCAGGTGCCCAGAAGCGTTTGGTAAAGCAAATATTCTTCGTTCGAATCCGGCGCCTCCAAATCATTCACCATCC